>CAYYJE010000145.1:2352-6290 GCA_964472165.1 uncultured Prolixibacteraceae bacterium
AGGAACACCCTGAATTCACTCCCTTTTCCCTCTTCACTTATTACTTCGATTTTGCCACCGTGTTTTTCCACAAACTCCTTGCACAGGATTAACCCAAGTCCGGTGCCTGGTTCTCCATCCGTACCCTTTGTCTTGTGGGAAGTCCCGATGTTGAAAATATGAGGTAACCTCTCTTTTTCAATACCTGTCCCATTGTCGCTGACACTTACAATGCATTTATTTTCTTCTGTTGTCAGGCTGATCCGGATCTGACCGTGTTGTCCGGTAAATTTGATGGAATTGGTGACCAGGTTTCGCAGTACAGTCCTGATCATGTTCACATCTGCCTCTATGACAGGCTGGTCTTCGAAGCATGTATCCAGGTTGATTTTTTTATTGGATGCCTGGGGTTCAAGGAGGGTAATACACTCGGAAACCAGCATCTTCATGTCGGCCGGTTCAGGCCTGAAGGAGAGAGAGCCGGTTTGTGCCCGTGCCCAGAGCAGGAGGTTTTCCAGCAGCTCATGGGCCTGATGGGAAGAACCCCTGATGATTTCCAGTGATTTTTTCAGTTCTTCGGGGTTGATATTTTGCAGTTTAATCAGCAAAAGGTCCGTAAATCCGATGATGGCGTTGAAGGGATTGCGCAGATCGTGTCCGATGATGGAGAAAAACTTGTCCTTTGAGGCGTTTAATGCCTTTAGTTCGCTGTTTTTCTGAAGGATTTCACTTTTTTGCTCTTCAATTCTAAGGGTACGCTCCCTGACTTTTTCTTCCAGAATAATTTTTTCCCTGATGTGATGTTGTTCACGGCTTCGGAAAAACCACAATGCCAGCAGTCCGGAAAGAAGGAGATACGCAGCAACCACAAAGCGGTTACGCCACCAGGGAGGACGGATGACCATGTTCAGCCGGATGCCATTTTCATTCCAGATGCCATCGTTGTTAGAGCCTTTTACCCATAACACATATTCTCCCGGAGGAAGATTCGAGAAAGCCACAAAATTGCGGTTTCCGATCTCTATCCATTCATCACCGCCACCTTCCAGCAGGTATTTATACCTGTTTTTGACGGGTTGGTAAATTCCAGGGCTGCAAACTCCACGGTGAAAGAATAATCCCTGTAATCGAGGAGGATGGTGTGATCGTCTCTTTGTTTGGGGATTTCAATTTCCCCTTTCCGGTTCTTCCAGATCCGGGTAAACGCAAGAGGGGGGAGATGCGGATTGTCTTTGAGGGAATCGGGATAAAAAGCGTTGAACCCGTTCATGCCGCCGAAAAAGAGTTCACCGTCACGGGCCAGAAAAGAGGCGCCCAGGTTAAATTCAGCACTTTGCAAACCCTCGTCCACGCTGTAAGTTTTGAAACTGTTGCTTCCCGGGTCAAACCGGCAAAGGCCGTTCCCTGTGGCGATCCATATCCTCTCCTGCTTGTCCCTGACAATTCCGTAAACCTGATTACCCGGAATTCCCTGTTCCTTCCCGTAATAAGTAAATGCATTCCCTTTTTTTGAGAACCTGTTTACATAAGAACTTGTTCCGATCCAGATATCTCCGTGTTGGTCTTCACACAATGTGGTAATGAAATCATCGGCTGGTGCATTTGATGGATTGACGGTTTTTTTGAAATGTTTCATCAAACCTGTAAGGGGATTAAACTGATCAAGTCCCTGGGTGGTTCCTATCCAGATCAGCCCGTCGCTGTCTTCCAGCACGCTGTAAACCAGATTGCTGCTAATCTGGTGTGGCGGGTCAGCTTCTGCAAAAAATCGTTCTGTGACCATCTCCCCGGGTTTTTTCCGGAAGAGTCCGTTCTGGGTGGCAATCCAGAAATCCCCGTTCCTGGCACTGATCATCCTGAAGATCCGGAGACCCTGGAAGGAGGGCAGTCCCTGGTTCCCGGAATAATTCTCAGGCCTGGCAAAACTCCGGCTTTCATTCAGGAAGACCAGCAGTCCGTCACGCGTACCTATCCAGATGGTTTTTGCTGAATCTTCAAAAATGGTATGCACATAATCGTTGGGGAGGGCGAATTTCCCCTGCAGATGTGTGGCGTAATGTTCCACACGGCCGGTATGGGGATCGAAGCAGTTGAGTCCCTGTCCCCATGTCCCGATCCATAAAAACCCTTTCTCATCCTTGAAAAGGGATGCAATCACATTTCCCGAAAGGTCAACAGAAGAAGGCTCGTTGCTTTTCCGGTATAATTTGAATTTTTCTTTTTTCAGGTCAGTTTTATTGATACCGGTAAGGGTTCCAATCCACAGGTTCTCAGACTTGTCGATGAAAAGAGACAGGACAATATCATGAAAAATGCCGCTGTTGGATGTTGTGAAAACCTCTGGTTCCATCCTCCCGTCCCGGCCGGAAGATAACCTTCGCAGACCCCCTCCTTCCGTGGCAATCCACAGGGCGCCACTGGCATCGCCCGCGATTGCCCTGATAAAATCACTGCCCGGTAACCCGGTGCTTTGCCCGATTAACGGATAACTGTACAAGATAGTTCCCTCTTCATTCATCCTGTCCACTCCTTTGGAAGTCCCAACCCAGAGGCTCCCCGGTTTGTCCTGGTACAACGCAGTAATATTGTTGTCGGAGAGTGTTCCCTCCATTTCCGGGTTGGAAGAAAAGAGGCGGAAGCTTTCTGAAGATGGCGAAAAGCAGGCCAAACCCTGAGTAGACCCCATCCAGATATTTCCACCGGAAGCTTCCCTGAGCGGGATATTGTAGTCTTTCACACTTCCATCGTAAGTGAGGGGAGAAATGTAGTGGGTGAAAGTCAACTCCTGCGGATTGCAGATGCTAAGTACCGGTGGGGTGTTGATAAGGATTTTGCCGTTGGCGGAACACTGTACGTCGTAAATGCAGCCGGTTACGTCCACCGGATAGGGAGTGGTGTATGAAATACGGGTAAACCGTTTTTCTTTCGTGGAAAAGCGGTTGAGTCCACCCTTGGTCCCGATCCAGAGATCTCCGGAAGGATCTTCGGTTACCCCGTAAATCCAGTTGTTGGAAATGGAGGTGGAATCATCGGGGCTGAAAGTATGAACCTGAAAGTTGTACCCATCGAAGCAGTTGAGGCCGTTCTGGGTACCCAGCCATATGAAGCCCCTGGAATCCTGGAAGATGCAGGTGACTACCGATTGAGAAAGTCCGTCAGAGATGGTGTATCCTGAGAAGTTAAATCGCCGGGCATTTCCCTGCAAATTGGCAAGGATCAGCAATAGTATGAATACTCCCCGGATCATCCATTCAATGTACGGTAAATAAAGGAGAATACCAAGGTTTTCACGAAATTACCATCCTCCGCCGCCTCCGCCGCCCCCTCCGCCTCCGGAGCTGCCTCCGCCTCCGCTGCCCGAAGAGCTTCCGGGAGGTGTCGATGCCGAAGAGATGGCCGAGGAGAAGCTTTTTCCCATTTCGGAGGTGAAGTTCCGGGGAGAGAAGGCGGCCACGCTTCCTGCTCCGGCATACCAGGCAGGGTGGTAGGTGCGGGTCTCCGTCATCGACCGGGCCAAGGCATTTTCGAATTTCCTGCCCCACTGGTTCTCAACCCCCAGGGCAATGGCGTAGGGGAGCAGCTGCTCAAACCGCTCCACGGTAAGGTCGGGTTCATGGGCCTTGTCGAGCTGTTCTTTCTCGGCCACCGAGAGGTACATCTTAAAGCCTTCGGCCTCATCCATCACTTCCCTTCCCCGTGGTGTGGGGGCTTTCATCAGCCAGGCAAACAACACCAGCATCAGTACGGCCAAAAAAAGCAGGAACATGGCGATTTCGGGTGTGGGCGCCAGGGCGAAAGTTGCTGCAACTCCGGCTGCCGACCCCAGTACTCCGGGAAGGAGATGCTTGCCGTTGACCTTGAAATAGGTGGGAATCATCTGCTCCTTTATGCTTTTTTCTGCAGCACTGCGGGCTTTCTGGAATGCCGCATGGTTTTTCTGGTCGAGGAGGATTTCGCTT
>CAYYJE010000146.1:0-6279 GCA_964472165.1 uncultured Prolixibacteraceae bacterium
CCAGGTACCTGAACTGTGCCAGAGTCCTGACGCGGTTGTGTTCGGGATAGCCAATTTTATAATAGGTATCTCCGTTCAGGTAATCGGTAAGAAAGCGGATGGTTTGCTCCCAAACCATGTACCGACACGAAAAAGCCAGATTCTGCCGTTCCATCGGAGTCAGGAAATTGCCGCTTTCAGAAAGATACCCTGCGGCAAATGATTTGAAGTATTCGCGGTTAAATCCGATTTTTGAAATGTCGGGCTCATCCTCGGCTGCCGTGTTTCCCAGCGTACGGATAGCATCCCCAAAATCAAAAAGGGCTGATCCCGGCATCACGGTATCCAGATCGATTACGCATAAAATTTCATCGTGCTCATCGTAGAGCACATTGTTGATTTTGGTATCGTTATGGGTGATTCTGAGTGGCAGTTCTCCCCTGTCGAGCCATTCCTGCAAGAGAGTCATTTCACCGGCACGAGCCAGCAAATTATCGATGACCGGTGCCATAGAAGCTACCCGCCCTGCTTTATCTTCCCTGATTGCCGTTTGAAACTGTCCGAGTCTGAACTTTCCATTGTGGAAGTTGGGGATGGTCTCAATCAGCAGCTTCCCGGGGAGATCCGCGAGTTGCAGCTGAAAATGGCCGAATGCCTTTCCGGCGCTGTATGCCTGGTTGGGATTGGTGACTTCTTCGATTCCGTGACTTCCTCCGACGAACAGAAACAGGGTCCAGAAGTTGCCCTCACTGTCCTCCGTAAAAAAACGCCCGTCGGTGGCGGGGAAATAGGTCATCACTTTCCTGTCAATCCCGGATACCCCTTCCATCGTCAATTTTTTCCGGATATGACCGGTGGCCACAACGATGTTGTTCATCATGCCTGCGATATCCTTGAAAATGTGGTGATTTTTACGCTGAAGAATATAGTCGGGATGGTTTTCCGGTGTAGTTAAAAGATAGGTATCATTGATGTGCCCGTGCCCAAATGGCTTCCATCCTGTCAATGGAATTTCCATTCCGAATTTTTCCAGAAGTGCAATAATCTTTTCTTCGTTCATACGATGGTTATTAATATTATTCCCATAAATTTTCAGGGTATTCTCCACTGGCAATCAGATCGAGGATCTGCTTCCGGGCCAGGGGTTTGTCCTCCCGGTAAGTTACCCCGAACCAGGGAGAGTTACAGTCCAGCACCTTTGTGGTAATCCGTTTTTTCTGAATATTGTCATTGATAAGCAGGGGAATGAAATACTCAGATTTGGGTTCATTCCCTTTTTCGAGCAGGAATTGAGTAAAACCCTCCTTCAACAATTCAAACACATTTGCCTTCAATCCCCAGAAATTCATAGATACGGGGGTATTCTCATCAAGCGGGAAACGGCCTTCCGGCTCGTAGAACCAGATGGTATCACCCTCGCGCTGAATCTTTGTCCGTTCGATGACACTGGTTAAACAACCCTCCTCGTTGGTAATGCAAACTCCCCTTGAGACTGTGCCAAACTCCGACAGTGTCTGCGTCACGTGGTATCCGATCATGGCATATTCCGATTCATCGGTTGATTGGGTAAGAAAACCGGCCATAACCTGATAGGCTTGTCTTCCGTAAAAATCGTCGGCATTGATCACAGCCATATTTTCGTGGACGATTCCATCTGCCATCAACACGGCATGGGCTGTTCCCCAGGGTTTCTCCCTTTCCGGATTCAGGGGTATTCCGGGAGGAATTTTGTCGAGTGACTGGTATGCGTATTCGAATGCAATCCGCCCCTTAAGCTTTGGCTCAAACTGGGACTTAAACTGATCCGCGAAATCAGTTCTGATGACAAAAACTACTTTGCCAAATCCTGCCCGGATGGCATCGTAAAGCGAATAATCAATGATCGCTTCTCCGTGGGGCCCCACTTCATCGAGTTGCTTGAGTCCCCCATAACGGCTCCCCATACCGGCAGCAAGAATGATCAGCGTTGGTTTCATAAATTGATATTTAGGACATTGTCTGAATCCAGACCACATCAGCGATTGGCGAAGATACTTTTTTTTTATATCATTTGTACCAGGAGGCGTATTTCCCATAGGCACCGGCAATGCGCATCACTTCGCCTTCCAGCAAACCTACATTGATGTCCTTTACCTTTTTGGCGGGGACTCCGGCCCAGACGGTACCGGAGGGAATTACCGTTCCCTTGGTGACGACAGCACCTGCGGCAACGATGCTGTTGCTTTCAACCACGGCATCGTCAAGCACCACAGCCCCAATGCCGATCATTACATTGTCGTGGAGCGTACAGCCATGGACAACTGCCTGGTGGGCAATGGTCACGTTGCTGCCAATGACAGTGGGCGATTTCTGGTAGGTGGCATGGATAACCGCATTATCCTGTACGTTGGTGTTGTTTCCGATTCTGATGGAATGGACATCCCCCCTGACCACAGCGCCGTACCATATACTGCAATGGTCACCTATCACAACATCACCAATGATGACGGCAGTTTCGGCGAGAAATGTCTCCGCTCCGATTTGCGGGATTTTACCCGGCAGGGACCTGATCAATGCCATATTCTGTTCTTTTTGAGTTTTTGCAAATATAGGAAATCCCCAAAGTATAATTTATGTCAGTGATGACATATCAAATATTGGTTATTTTTACACCGTTTTAAATGAAAATTCATGAAGGAAGCAAAAGTTATAGAATTGGACGAAGTAGCCATCAGGTTTTCGGGAGATTCCGGTGACGGGATGCAGCTTACCGGTACGTTGTTTTCCGATGCTTCAGCCCTGATGGGAAATGACATTTCCACTTTTCCCGACTATCCGGCTGAAATCAGGGCTCCCCAGGGCACTGTAGGTGGCGTATCGGGTTTTCAGGTGCAATTCGGGCAGGTCGAAGTGACAACCCCGGGAGATTATGCCCATGTGCTGGTCGCCATGAACCCGGCAGCAGTGAAAGCAAACGCCAGATTTATGCGTCCGGGGGGAACCATTATTTACGACGAAGATACCTTTAATGAAAAAAACTTCCGCAAGGCTGGTTTTGCCACCGACGATCCCTTTACGGAATTGAACCTGATCGACTACGTCAAAATAGGGGTTCCGATTTCGGGACTGACGCAGGAAAGTCTGAAGGATCTCGGTATCGACAACAAAAGCATTCTCCGGAGCAAGAATATGTTTGCCCTGGGATTGGTATGCTGGATGTTCAACAGGCCGCTTGATTATATTGAAGAGTTCATCACCTCGAAATTCGGGCGGAAGCCGGTAGTGGTGGAAACCAACATGAGGGTGCTGCACGCGGGCTACAATTATGGGATGAACCTTCAGCACATGACTCCCCAGTACATTGTAAATCCTGCACCGATTGAGCCCGGAATCTACCGGAATATCAACGGGAACCAGGCCACAGCCTGGGGGTTGCTGGCGGCGTCAGAAAAATCGGGAAGGCCGCTTTTTGTAGGGTCCTACCCCATTACACCGGCCACGGAGATATTGCAGACACTTGCAGAAAGGAAAGACCTAGGGGTTAAATCCTTCCAGGCCGAAGACGAAATTGCAGGTATCACTTCTGCCCTGGGTGCCGCTTTTGCCGGAAATCTTGCTGTGACCACCACGTCCGGTCCGGGGTTTGCCCTGAAATCAGAGGCCATCGGGCTGGCTGTGATGGCTGAACTTCCCCTGGTGATAGTGAACGTTCAACGGGGCGGACCATCTACCGGACTGCCTACCAAAACCGAACAATCGGACTTGCTCCAGGCCCTTTACGGCCGGAACGGTGAAAGTCCCGTGGTAGTGCTCGCCGCCAGCACACCATCCGACTGCTTCTGGTTTGGATTTACCGCGGCAAAAATCGCGTTGGAGCGAATGGTGCCGGTCATCTTACTCACCGACGGCTTCCTGGGCAACGGCAGCGAACCCTGGAAGATTCCTGCAATGGCCGGAATGCCGGACATCACCCCCCGGATTGCCGCCAACCCCGGGGAATATAAACCTTATCAACGTGATGCCAAGACCCTGGCGCGCGACTGGGCCTTCCCGGGAATGGAGGGATTCGCCCACCGGATCGGAGGGCTGGAGAAAAATATTGTTGGTAATGTCAGCCATGATCCCGACAATCACCAGAAAAACTGTGAAATCAGGGAAGCCAAGGTGCAAAAGGTGGTCGACATGGTTCCCGATCTGGAAGTATGTGGTGACCCGGAAGGCGATGTGCTGGTGGTGGGATGGGGCGGAACCTTCGGCCATCTGATCAGTACCGTGCGCGAACTGCGCAAAAAAGGGAAAAGCGTAAGTCTGGCTCATTTCAACTACATCAAACCATTACCCGCCAATACCGGGGAAGTATTTAAACAATTTAAAAAAATCCTGGTTTGCGAAATTAACCTGGGCCAGTTCGCGGCTTACCTTCGCGATCAAGTTCCCGGGAATAACTTTTACCAGTTCAACAAGGTGAAAGGATTGCCTTTTACTGTGCAGGAACTGGAGAATGCAGTCATTAAACTTCTGGAGGCATAAATCATGGATGAAATAAAATACACGGTCAAGGATTTCAAGAGCGAAAACGAAGTACGCTGGTGCCCGGGATGCGGCGATTATGCCATTATGAATGCCGTCCAGCGTGTGATGGCCGACATGGGAGTTCCCCACAAGGATTTTGCCGTGATTTCAGGAATTGGCTGTTCTTCGCGTTTTCCCTATTATATGAGCACGTTCGGCTTTCACACCATCCATGGCCGTGCCACAGCCGTGGCGTCGGGAGTTAAATGTGCCAATCCGGATTTGAATGTCTGGGTGATCACCGGTGATGGCGATGCCATGGCGATCGGAGGAAACCATTTTATCCATCTTGTGAGGCGCAACATCGACCTGAACGTGATCATTTTCAACAACAAGATCTACGGACTCACAAAGGGTCAGTACTCCCCCACCACCGACCGGGGATTCAAAACAAAAACCTCCCCATACGGCACCATTGAGGATTCATTCAATCCAGGCCAGTTGGTTATTGGTGCCGGCGGAACTTTTTTTGCACGTTCCATCGATGGCAATCTGAAGCTCAGCCAGGAGGTTTTTAACGAAGCCACGCGCCACCAGGGGACATCCATCGTGGAAGTTTTACAGAATTGCGTCATTTACAACAACGGCGTCCACGATGCAATCACCGATCCGGCCTTCAGGGCTGAAAGACAACTGGTGCTGAAACACGGAGAGCCGATGCTTTTCGGGGAAAACAACAACAAGGGGATTGCCTTTGTAAAAGGAAAACTGAAGGCGGTGACTATCGGAGAAAACGGCATTACCCCGGAAGATATCCTGGTCCACGATGCCACCGATCCCAACCCCATGCTTCACCTTGCACTGATACAAATGCACCTTCCCGACTTCCCGGTGGCTTTCGGGGTAATCCGCAATGTCGACTCCCCGGTGTACGACCAGGAAATGGAAAAACAGATAGATGAAATCAAACGCAACCGGAAGATCAGCTGTATGGACGATCTGCTCCGGTCAGGCAACACATGGGAGGTGAAGGACAACGGGTTCATGCCCGGGAATGACCAATGCCCCGGCCGGAATCACATAGTTTAAAATTCGTATGGAAAACCGAATAGACCTTGACAAGCTCACCCTTTCGGCGATATATAAAAACCGGAAGAGTGACCGCGACATTTTCCACGAGTTAATGCCCACCAAGGTCAAGGAGGTTTTATTGGTCGCCACCCTTTACGACTCCTATTCAATTGTACGCGAAGGACAGTTCAGCGACAAGATTTTCGGAGAATATTTACAGCTGAACCTGTACGCTGCTCCCCGCTTTACCAGTGCCAACACACGCGGGGAAGCATTGCGGCTTCTTCACGAACGGGATTATGACCTGGTCATCGTCATGGCAGGTGTGGATAAAACCATGCCCATTGAAACCGCCCGTGACATCCACGCACTGAAGCCCAATGTTCCCATCCTGCTTCTGGCCAACAACAATGCAGATCTGAAATTTTTCAAAACGGAAGTTCAGAAAGCCGATTTTATCGACAGAACCTTCGTCTGGAACGGAAATTCCAATGTCTTCCTGGCCATGATCAAATACGTGGAAGACAGGAAGAACATTGCCCCGGACACCAAACTCGGGAATGTGCGTGTCATTCTGCTGGTCGAAGACAGCATCCAGTACTATTCACGGTACCTGCCAACGCTATACGCCACCATCATGAGCCAAACCCAGAATCTGGTGGAGGATGATTCAAGCGATGAATTGCACATCATCCTGAAGATGAGGGCACGGCCAAAGGTGATCCTGGTCAGCACTTA
>CAYYJE010000147.1:0-5636 GCA_964472165.1 uncultured Prolixibacteraceae bacterium
ATTGTTGGGATTCATCGCGTACAAATCGATGATCTTGCCAAAAATAATCGGGTCGATCAGTTGCAGAACCTCTGCAATGGTGGCCAGTCCCAGTGCCAGGAACAGCCATCCTTTGAAGGGGTTCAGATATTTCCAGATAATGCGCATAGGATAGTTTTAAATGGTTGCCGTTGTTGTGAATATGGCCGGGATCTGTTTTGGCAGGAAGGATGGCATATTCAGTACATATAGTGTATTTTTGCGTGCTGAGGGTGACGCCTGAACGAAAACAGTCAAATTGAACATTTTGTAAAATTAAAAATATCTTTTATCATGAGCAGAATTTGTGATCTCTTTTCCATCCGGTATCCGGTGATTCAGGGAGGAATGGTTTGGTGCTCGGGGTGGCGGCTGGCTTCGGCGGTGAGCAATGCAGGGGGACTGGGCCTACTGGGGGCAGGTTCGATGCATCCGGAGACCCTGCAGGAGCAAATCCGGAAGACCAGGGCGGCGACCTCCCTTTCTTTCGGGGTGAACGTACCCCTGATGTACCCCGAAATTGAGAATATCATGGAGATTATTGCCGCGGAGAAGGTTCCTGTGGTATTCACCTCTGCGGGCAGTCCGGGCAAGTGGACCCGCTGGCTGCAGTCACGTGGAATTGTGGTAACCCATGTGGTGTCGGGTGTCCGTTTTGCGCGTAAGTGTGAAGAAGCGGGGGTAGATGCCGTGGTGGCCGAAGGGTTTGAAGCAGGGGGACACAATGGCCGGGAGGAGACCACCACCATGGTGTTGGTGCCTGCAGTCAGGAAGGCCGTATCGCTGCCCCTTCTTGCGGCCGGGGGAATCGGGTCGGGTGCAGCGATGGTGGCAACCATGGCTTTGGGCGCAGAGGGGGTCCAGATAGGCTCTCTTTTTGCCGTGGCAGAAGAGTCCTCCGCCCATCCCGGCTTCAAGGAACTTGTAACCACCCTCGGGGAAGGGGATACCAAGCTGGCTCTGAAAAAGCTGGCTCCCGTGCGGCTCATCAAAAACAGTTTCTTCCATCTGGTGGAAGAAGCGGAAGACCGCGGCGCGTCAAAGGAGGAACTTGCAACCCTGCTGGGAAGAGGCAGGGCCAAAAAAGGAATCTTCGAAGGAGACCTTGAAGAAGGTGAACTGGAAATCGGCCAGGTCTCTTCCATGATCAATGCGGTCGAGCCAGTGGCGGTCATCATGAAACGGCTGATCCGGGAGGCTGAGGAGACCACTCGTCGACTTGTTGATTGATTGATGTACTGAAATAATTTTAGAAATCAATAAATCGTCAAATCATCACACTGATAAATAAGTTGGGTTCTCTGGGTTCTCAGTGTTGTGAAGGTTGTCCAGGTTGTCGGGGTTGTGAAGGTTGTCAGAGTTGTCAGGCTTGGTCCGGACACCATTAAAGACTTAAGACTCAAGATTTAAGATTTACTGGTGTTTCCGGATACCTGGTCGTTAGGTTGAAGTACTGAAAAGCCTGAAAAAGAAAGGCGACAAGTACAAACAGGGAGCTGATGCCCAGGGATGCTCCCGTGTAAACCCATTGCCAGGTTTCCAGGATAGGGTTTGGAGAGGTCCCGCCGGAGGCTGGTTCTGCCAGTGTGGTGGAAGCGGTAATCGGAAGGGTGAGAAGGATATTGACCCCCCAGAGGATGAGAATTCCCGTGAGATTTAAAACCAGGGTGTGCCACCACGCTTTGCCAGTGAGGGTAAAAGAGCGAAGCAGGGCGGGGTAGATCCCCTTGCGCTCATAAATGGCGATAAAAGGGGTCAGCGAGAGAGAGTTGGCAAGGATGAGCCCGGGAATGATCAGCAGAAAAAGACCCCAGAATGAAACGAGGGCTACTGAAAAAGTAGCTCCCACCGCCAGCAGGGCATTGGAGGAGAGGTTAGGGACCACTTCACCGGAACTAAAACCATTCCTGCCTCTGATGAGGTACATCTGTATATAGGAAAAGACGGCAGCCATAAATAAGGACTGCACGAAGAGGTAAAAAGCCAGGGTAATCATCAGGTTTTTGTATAGGGGGCCGATCTCCTTCACCAGTTTATCGGGGTCCATATCCCTGATTACCTCAGCCGACCCGGTAAGCTTCATCTGCATGAACACCTGTGCTGAAGCGTAAATGAGGATGAAGGGGAGGACATATATAGCAAGGATCCGGGCAAGGGGCTTCCACTCTCCGCGTAAAAACTTCAATGAATCGCGGTAAATCTCTCCTGTTTCCCTTTTTTGGGGAAAGTTGACGGGTGTATCCATGTTCATTAAGGGTTTTTATAAGAGCGTATGGTCAGGGTTTTCCTGCACCGGAGCCTCTTCCTCTGTCCTGGTTTCGATCTGGTAGATATTTCTTTCAGGGGCGCTGCGGGAGACCAGTTCAGCGATGAAGCCTGTCAGGAAGAGTTGGGTGCCAATGATCATGGCTACCAGTGCGATAAAAAACCAGGGGTTGTCGGCTACCAGGGGAGCTCTTAAGCCTCTGGCAAGCATAGCCAGTTTATTGGTTCCCACAACGATGGCTGCGATAAAGCCGAAGAGAAAGACGAAGGTCCCCAGCAGCCCGAAAAAGTGCATGGGCTTCTTTGAAAAACGGGAAATAAAGGTGACCGAAAGAAGATCGAGGTATCCGTTGATGAACCGTTCGATGCCGAATTTGGTTTTGCCGTATTTCCTGGCCTGGTGTTGTACCACTTTCTCCCCGATACGGGTAAACCCTGCATGTTTGGCAAGGATGGGAATATAGCGGTGCATTTCACCGTACACCTCGATGCTTTTGACCACGGCTTTGCGGTACGCTTTAAGTCCGCAGTTAAAATCGTGAAGCTTTATCCCGGAGGAGAGACGGGCAGTACCATTGAAAAGTTTGGATGGCAGGGTTTTGGTGAAAGGGTCGTACCTTTTCTTTTTCCACCCCGAAACCATGTCGTACTTTTCCTCCGTAATCATCCGGTATAGATCCGGGATCTCATCGGGACTGTCCTGCAGGTCGGCATCCATGGTGATAACCACGTTGCCCTGTGCAGCTTCAAATCCACAGTAAAGGGCAGCAGATTTTCCATAATTCCTCCGGAATTTGATACCCCTGACGAAACGGTCTTCCTGATTCAACTTGCGGATCACATCCCACGAAGCGTCATTGCTGCCGTCGTCGACCAGGATGATTTCATACGATAAGTGGTTTTCATCCATCACACGACGGATCCACCGGGTAAGTTCAGGAAGAGATTCCTCTTCGTTGAAGAGGGGTACGACCACGGAAATGTCCATAAAAGAGAGGAGTTAATTGCTATTCGAAGATTTTGTCGGGTGATTCCTTTTTAATGAAGATGGAGGAGATAGCACCGATGATGAGGCCTGTAAGCGGCAGGTTAATGAACTGGCTAAGCGCAATGGTAACCGGTGTCTGGAATTTTGAACTGAAGGACAGTGCAGTATCGATTTGTTCCTGGGAAAGGTTGCCTTGTTCAACCAGTCGTTCTTCAGCCACCAGCCTGAGTTGTTCGATCAGTGAAGGATCGATGAATTTGTAAAGAATAAAGGTGAAAATCGCGATGGGGATGGCTGCAAAGACCATGGATAGCAGTGCAATGACCAGTGACTGACCGTATGTTACAAAACCGCCCGTCGACTTCCGGTAGTGGAGCTGGATAAGCACGATGGCAACGACCATGATCACCATCGAAACAGTGGAAACCGCTTTCGACATCATGGAACCTGTCGCATACATTATTATTGAAATGAGAATGCTGAGAATGGCATAGTAGATGCCGTAAGTGAGCGCCTGTTTCCACAGGGGTGGACGGGAAACGATAATTTCCTGGTTCTCTTTAAATACTTCTTCTTCCATGGTTCAATGATTTATGAATGGTTGAGCAAATATAATTATGATTTTTATAAACCGGGATCTTTTCTTCTAAAAGCTTTCTGCGGTTGATATCCGGGATCCGGCTTTTCCTCCGGTACAAGATAAAAGCGTTGCATTCAAAATAAAAGTTGGGAGTAATTCAATTTTTGCTATTTTTGCACCGGGTAAGTCCTGCACGACCAGCTCCTGCTGAATTCCCCCAGGGTTGGAAAGCAGCAAGGGTAGGCGGTTGAAGCGGTGCGATGCAGGTAGCTTACCCACTTTTTTGAGAAAGTTCTTTGATCCATTTTTGTGTTTGCGGGTATTGCAGATTAAGAAAATTATCTTTTCCTTTGCCCCGCGTTTCACAAAAACGGAGTTCCATACAGATTCAGACTGAAAATTGAACTATATTGCCGGATTAGCTCAGTTGGCCAGAGCACGTGATTTGTAATCTCGGGGTCGTCAGTTCGAATCTGACATCCGGCTCAACGGGGAGTTACCAGAGTGGCCAAATGGGGTAGACTGTAAATCTATTGGCGATGCCTTCGGTGGTTCGAATCCATCACTCCCCACAAACAAAAATCCTTCCGGGTAACCGGAGGGATTTTTTGCTTTCAGGGAAGGGCAAACGAAGTTTAGCCAGAACCTGGAAGCAATAAAATCCTTTGAGCGAAGCGAAGAAAGGATTTTTGTTTGAATGTCCCCTCCAATGGATCGGCGCAGCCAATCCTCACTCCCCACAACGAAAAAGCGCAATTGATTATTAATCAGTTGCGTTTTTGTTATATGTAAGATTTGCGGTAAATCTTGTTTGCACCTCTGATCTGGGAAAATCACAGGCTCGTGGAGCATCACCATCACCTGGAAACCGGAAATCGGTGATCAGGAACTGAAAAGCCGAAAAATACCTGTTCTCTGTGGGAATTTAGTGTGTTACCCGGGATGGAGGCCGGTTCCGCTCTCCATCAGCGGGAGTTTATTGCACCCGGTAGTAGTGCATGGTGCCGCGGTCAGCCTTCACCCCGTTAACGGTGTAATACCCCGTTATACTTTTGTTATCGTCTGAAACGGTCAGGTAGTAAACATACCCCTGGTCTATGCTGCGGCCCTCTTTACTGGAAGGGAACACTTTGAATTCCATCAGCCGGCCTTTCAGTTTTCCTTCTCCCCTGTATGATTCCCATACGCCGGCGGCATCATCGGGCCACGACATGATTACCATGAATTCATCGCCGTTCTGCCAGAAATTCAGTCTGCCCCTTTTATCGGTGCTGCCATACCAGCTTCCGGCGATATCTATCGGAATCGCCCCTGAAGTAGAAGACCCGGGTGATACAGTGGATATTTTTTCACCGTTCCCGACGAAGACGAAGCTTCCGCCGAAACTGCCGTATGATTTGCTGGTGACCCCGTTTCGGGTAGATCCCTTATAAGAGGGAGCTGCGGGGCGGATTTCAATGGTCACGGTTCCCCCGCTCTGTGGAGTGATCAGTCCGGCATGCAGGGCAGCCGTGGCAATGGAACTGTCATCGGTATACAGGTCGGTCCCCCAAAGCCTGGTAGTGGGGGTCCCTGCGGGAAAGGTTAGGGAGAAACGCTGTCCATTTTTGCCGCGGAACTGGCTGGCTTGTGTATTCCAGTCTCCCCGGGTGGTAGCGGAAGGGATAACCGCTGCCGGAGGAGTCGGGGGGGCCGCAGAAGTTTCTCCAACTCCCTGGCCGACGAAGATAAAGCTTCCGCCGAAACTGCCGTATGATTTGCTGGTGACCCCGTTTCGGGTAGATC
>CAYYJE010000147.1:5736-6130 GCA_964472165.1 uncultured Prolixibacteraceae bacterium
TGTCATCGGTATACAGGTCGGTCCCCCAAAGCCTGGTAGTGGGGGTCCCTGCGGGGAATGTAAAGGTGTAACGCTGTCCGTTTTTACCACGGAACGACCCGGCCTGGGTGTTCCAGGTGCCCTGCTCAGCCACAGTGGGAGAAATAGTAACAGCGGCAGCCTCCTTAGAAAAGTTGGCTTCGGTACCTTCTTCACTAACGGAAGCCAGTGAGTGGCCGGGTTCCCAAAGCTGCAGAACAAGGGCCATTCCTAGCACAAACAATGATTTCAATGGGTTCATGTCTTTTAATATTATGTTGTTCCTTATTTGACAATATGATTTTTTAAAGATAAATTGTTTTAACGATATAGCGTTTTATTCAAGGTTTCCCCAAAATTAAGCTTATTAAAGCTG
>CAYYJE010000148.1:0-5954 GCA_964472165.1 uncultured Prolixibacteraceae bacterium
TCTGACGGAATCCTTCCGTTGGGTATTTGGCGACCTGATCAATTCCGATACGGCCATGGTCAGGAAAGTGCTTGCCGGGCAGCCCGGAAAACGGCATTATGTGGACCGGGACAACGACGGGACCCCCGAAGAGGTGTGGTTCGTGGACATCTCCCCCCGCCACAATGCCAGAAATCTGCCTATGCTGGTCAAGGCAGTCGATGAAGACGATGACCTTGTCATGGGTGGCGAACCCGACCTGGACAGCGACCTTTATCTCGCCGACTGGAATGGCGACGGCACCTTCAATGTGATCACCGATTATGAAGACAACGATGGCGACCAGGATGCCGATCAGATGGCTTTTTATTTTTATGACCGGAATCACGGACTCCGGGCCTGGTGGGGACGCGACGACGGTGACGACAACCTCCTCTGGTACGATGTGGATTATACCTATTATCAACGGCAATGTGAAATGAACACCCACTTCGGTGGCGATGAAACCTTTGTCTCCTTTTCCATTAAACCCGGTGACAAGAAATGGTCTCCTTTCTGGGAAAATCCTTTTTTGTTTTACGACATCGACAAGGATGGGGTCACGGAAGAGGTTTTCCGGATTGAAGCTGTTGAGAGCCGGCTTTATTCGGTCCGCTGGAGTTTCGATGCCGACAACGATGCCGTTGCCGGCTCACCCCGCGATTTTGATGTCTCAATGTCCTCCTATTACGGAGACACGGCGGCTGAAAAATTCGGATTTAAATCGCCAAAACGGCCGGTACTCAACTTTGCCTTCGGGAGTTCATTCAGCGAACAGGTCTCACTCAGGGGAATCCCTACCGGCGAATTTCTGAGCCGGAACAGGATCAAAACCTTCCTCCGTGATGTGGTGGCCGAAAAGGCGCTTATGACCTGGGATGAAAATGACCTGAATATTGCCTGGGATCCGAAAGAGATTCTCCGCACCATGGAGCGGTGGGAAGGAATCATTGCTCCCCCCATCGCCGATCCCGGATTCGAAATGCCCGTGATTGGCGGCCCCAACTGCGGGATTTACAACAAAAGATTTGAATTGCTGACACAACCGGAAGCTCCCTTTGTTTACTATTTCAATCCATCTGACCGCCGGATTCATGTAAAAGAGAGCGAACGGACCTGGATCAGGGCCGATTACGACTACGACGGAGTGCCCGATATGATGTATCTCTGGTCCGATACCGACCGCGACGGGTATATGGATCATCTTTCCGTGGATGTGGACGGGGATGAGAAACCCGATGACTTCTGGGATTTGGATGTGAGCAGGGTCAGACCTGTTTCATGGACCTTCCATGGCGTCAATTCGGCACATGGCCCGGTGGTAAAAGAAGAGCCAGCCCGGTTATATCGCCTGAACAGGGTCCTGATGGCTGCCCTGGAATCCATCAGGCAAGGTTCCGGCAGTGATCCGGTGTGGGAGATGATGGAATCCGGGATGAAAAGGGAAAACATTCCGGCAGATGCAGCAGAGAGACTGACAGGGAGTGATGAAACCATCCTCTATTATCTGATGCTGGCTGCCGACCGCAGAATTGTCAGGCTGAAAGCGCTGTACAAAAACAAGCCTTTCTGGAAAAGCTATGATGTAACGCGCGGAAAGGGTGATACGCAGGCGATGGTCCTGCTGCTCAGCAGGGAGTTCAAGCTTTCACCGGCAACAGATTACCAGAGCTGGATTGAAAATATCCGTAAAAAGCCGGCAACCCCGAGGGTGGCGTGGAACAACACCTGGTTCCCTCCCAACTGGGGCTGGGAATCGGAGAAGGCTGCCTTCCGAAGCTATGACGGCCATTTTGACATCTTCGGAAAGCGGCTTGATACGCTTATTTATCCCGCCATTGCCCTGGGGAAGAGTTACCATTTGGATCAGAACGGGTGGGGGATGGATATTCTCCATGCCGGCAAAACGGGTGGTTGCGGGGGAGTTGTACTTTACGTGGACGGGGAAGCCTATCCGGTGCGAAACAACGGGAATCCCGGTGAACCGGTTTTTACAGGGCGGCTGGTACAGGAAAGCGACACCAGGGTCATGCTTGAACTGACCGCCACCGGAGTCGGGCCCACGGACGCTCCCTATACGGTAAAATTACGTCCATCCGCACTTGCCGGAAGAAGGGATTCTCCCGTAGAGGCAGTCGTCGAAGGAGGTGATCCGGGGCGTCGCCTTGCCTTGGGAATTACGCTCACCACCCTGCCTGTAGAGAATTATTTTGTGGAACAGAAATCGGGAGTGGCAGGTTCCTGGGGTTTCCAGCAGCCGGAAATCGGATGGATCGGAATGGGAATCGTTTTCCGTCCCGACCAGTTTCTTTACCTCGATGACCAGCCCGATGAACACAGGATTGTCCTGAAATGCACTCCCGGAATACCGGTTAGGTATCATATTTTCAGCGATTGGCTGCGAGGACACCGTTTCAGCAGGGGTCCCGGGACCAGGGAATGGATGGAAACCCTCCGGAAAGAGGCTGGGAAATTGGAACATATTCATTGATAAGAAAGTGATACGAAAAAGGTTTTATCTGTTCGCACTCATGGTTGCGACAATTCTGCCAGCCATGGCCGGGAAGTTGCCTGAAAGGGTGGTTTTGTTCACCATTGACGGTCTTCACCGGGAAGCTCCGCGGCGTATAAATATGCCGGTTTTTAACGGGCTGACCCGCGAAGGAACCTATGTGCCAGAGATGGTGGTGATCATTCCTCACCATCCCACCATTGGCGATTACAGCAAAACCAACAGCTGTTCCTTCCCCAATCCGGTACTGCACCAGGGAACGTTGTTTCTGAAGCCGGAGAACAAAATGATTCAGGAGATCTTTTCTCCCGGAGAGCCAACGGCCTTTGTGGTGAACGCCATTGATTACCGGTCGGTAGGCCGTGGTTTTACCACACTGATCCAGGATGCTTCGATTTCCGACGAAAGGGTAGTGGAACTGGCCATAGAAACGATGAAAACCCAGCGTCCGGTTTTTATGCGGGTCCACCTGCAAACCCCGGGAAAGATGGGATTTGAGATATCGCAGCATTCCGGAGGTAAAATCTATTCGAAAAACATCTTTGGGAAGGATTCCCCTTACGTGAAGGCCATTGGGAATGCCGACCTTCTGCTGGGCAGGTTTGTGGCTTTCCTCAGGGAGGCTGGTTTGTGGGAAGGTACCGTGCTGATTGTGACCTCTGACCACGGGCAGAGCAGTGCAGGGTGGCATCCGTTGTTTGAAGAGGAGAGCTGGATGACCCCTTTGGTTTTTTCGGGGTCGGGCATTGCCGTGGGAAGGCAGTTGTCCTATTTCGAAATTACGGACCTGGCTCCCACAATTGCCGGGTTATTGGGAAAAGCGGCCCCCACGGAAGGAGGCGGAGCAGGCTCCTTTGTAAGGGAAATCCTGGAAGCGCAGGATGCGAAAGGGTACGATCCGCCGAAGCATCTGCTGATCCTTAACCGTCAGATCAGGGAGTACAATCTCCTGCGGGCGCGGATGATTGTGGCCTCTGAGAAGGATCCGGAATTCTCCAACATCGTGGCATTGTTAGAAAATGAGAATTTTACGGAACCGTTTTACCACCAGGATCGTATCATCGACTGGTACAAAGCGAATACGATTGCAAAAATGATAGCGTCCAACGGCAGGATTCTGCAGAAACTGAAGGCCGTCCTGGAAAGTCAGCCCTGAGTTTTTACCGGGGGTGATGGCAGGAGGGAAGAACTTCACAACCAATGTGTAGTCCGTTAACAATCCGGCAGTTCACGACAAGAGAATAGAAGAATATAGTTTAAGACAAACGATTGCATTTAAAGTATATTTTTTGTAATATTGAAACCGATTCTCATAAAATGCATATTATGGCCATGGTTATAACAGGATTCTATCGTGCAGGGTGGCTCTGTTTGCTCATGGCTTTCCATTTTACGGGAGCAGGCCAGGTACCCCGGGCAGCAGGAAATGCTCCCAACGACCACGTAAGGGCGGATCTCGCCGGAACGCTGGGAACCTATGCCAACCCTCCCCGGTTCCCCGACCAGAAAGTGGACATCGACCGTCTGATCGAAGAATTGCAGGATCTGCAGCTGAACAGCTACCACTGGCTGGTCAGGGAAACCAAAGACGACCTGAAAGTGGCCGTGAAATTCATCCGGAAAGCCCGTAAAGCAGGAATCAACGTATGGATCACCCTGGTCCCTCCTTCAGAATCACCTCCCGTTACCAAAGTGGGATATTCTGAACCCTACCGGCTCGATTTTGAACTCTGGGCGGTCAACCTGGCCAGGCTGAGCCTGAAATATCCCAACCTGGTGGCCTGGAGTATCGATGATTTTGTTCATAACCTGAAGTACTTCACCCCTGAATATGTGGAACGTTTCACCCGGATGGCCAGGGAAATCAATCCCGGCCTGAAGTTTGTACCCTGTTGTTACTACCGGCAGACTACCGCCGGTTTTGTGAATCAATACAGTCCCTACTTCGACGGAATCCTATTCCCCTACCGTGCCGAATCGGTAGGAGCCAATCTGAAGGATCCCTCACAGGTTGAGGCTGAAATCGCTCACCTCAGGAAACTATTCAGACCGGGTTTCCCTGTGGTGATTGACATCTATGCCACCAGGCACAGCCGTCTGGGCGACTCCACACCGGAGTATGTAAGGGAAGTCCTGGATGCCGGACTGAAATTTGCCGACGGTGTTTTTATTTACAGGCACCAGGACCCTGTTGCCCATGCCGACAAGTACCAGGTTGTCAGGGAGGGGATCCGCAAATTCAGGAATAAGTGAATTTAAGGAATACCATAGTAAAAGGAAGATTTTTTTATATAATTTGCGTACCTATGAAGAAGCTTTTGATTTTAGTGGCAGCATTCTGGTTTCCTCTGGCCCATCTGGCCTGCGCCCAGGATCCGGACCACGAACCTTCGGCAAAACAAAATCTTGAGGGCATACTGGGAACCTATGCCAATCCTCCCCGCCTGAAAAACGAAAGGGTCGACCGTCAGAAACTGCTTAAAGAGTTGGAAGATATTCAGGCCAATACCTACAACTGGCTGGTCTGGACCAAAACTACCGACTGGGACGACCTGAAACTCTTTCTCCCGCAGGCGCAAAAAAAGAACATCAGGGTTTGGGTTACGCTGGTGCCTCCTTCAGAATCGAAACCCATCGCGAAGTACTCTTCCGAGCCATATGGACTCGATTATGAGCGGTGGGCAAGGGAAATCGCCCTGTTGAGCCTGAAGTATCCGAATCTGGTAGCCTGGAGTATCGACGATTTCGCCCACAATCTGAAGTTTTACACACCGGATTACCTGGGTAAGGTGCTGGCCAATGCCGCTGAAGTAAACCCGGCACTGGCATTTATTCCCTGTGTCTATTACAAGCAGATCACTCCTTCGTTCGTAGAGGCCTATAAATCTTTCTTCCATGGAATCTTATTTCCCTACAGGGCAGAATCGCATACGGCCAATCTTACCGATCACCAGTATGTGGAGGAAGAAATCGCCCGGGTGAGGGAGTTGTTCGGCGGGAAGCATCCGGTGTTCCTCGATATCTATGCCACGGCTCACAGTCGTCTGGGAGATTCAACTCCTGATTATGTGCAGAAAGTGCTAGAAGCAGGCCGCAGGTCAGCCGACGGCGTCCTGATATATTGCCACCAGGATCCTGAAAAATCGGCAGAAAAATACCAGGTTTTGAAAATGGGATTCAAATAAAAATGAAATTTGACAAGCGCATCAATTTAAACTCTATAAAAATGGGAATAAATGATTTTTCGAGGCGTCGTTTTATCAGTGCCGTTTCGTTAGGTACAGTGGGTTTGGCCACTGCAGGGGTTTTGCCGGTTGCCGGAAATGAACCCGCCACCACTCCGTATATCGGGGGGACCTCCACCGCATCCGGGAAACTTGCCATTCTGGGAGGTGATCCGGTAGTGAAAAACAAAGTGTGGCCC
>CAYYJE010000149.1:0-5898 GCA_964472165.1 uncultured Prolixibacteraceae bacterium
TCGACGGGGTGATCAACATCATCCTGAAGAAAGAGGCGCGGTTCGGACTGAGCGGGAATACCAGCCTTAGCACCAAGCCGTTCAACAAACCCACCAATGCAGTGACCGGAAGCCTCGACTACGCCCTCGGAAAGATCACCTTTTATGTGACGGGATTTGCCGTAAACCAGCAGCTGACCATCGGCTCCCTGACCGACAGCCGGTTTACGGCGATCGACTCCCTGAGCAGCACCGTGGGAAAAGGAGGGATTGATGTGTCCATGGCATCCATCAACGGCGGATTCGATTATTACCTGAACGACAGGAACAACCTGAGCTTCAACCTTAACCTTCAGCCCATCAGGCAGAAAATTGACCTGCTGAGCGAAACGTTGTTGTCCAGGAGCGGCAGTCTGCACAATACCATGACATCCGACATCGGCAACAACCTCCGCAGCGGTGAAAATTCACTCTCCCTCTTTTACCAGCTGAAGTTTGACAAGCCGGTTCAGGAGTTCACGGCAGAAGCCAATGTATACCGCTTCCAATCCGACCAGGAAAGCGATTTTACCAACACCCGGTATTTCTTTTTCTACGATTCCATCGTCAACAATTACAGCCGCCTTGAAAATGACCAGAACAACCGGTTTTACTTCTCCGAAAAACTCAACTACGTCCATCCGCTCGGGATGAATGCCAAAATTGAAGCAGGGTACCAGCTCTATTACCAGCAGCTTAATTACGATTTCTCCACCAACAATCCACCCTCGGGCAACCTGTTTGACTATTCCGAGATGCGCCATTCGGTCTACGGAGGATTCACCGTCAACCTGAAAAAATTGGGTTTCCAAACCATTCTGAGGATTGAAAACAGCCATATCAGGGCCGATTCGGTTACCGCTCCGAAGTACTCCTGTATTTTGCCTTCCATGAACCTGCAGTACAAATTTTCATCGGCCCACAACCTGAAACTCACCTATAACCGCAGGATCAACCGGCCGGGGATCTACGACATGAACCCCTACTTCAAGATAGGCCAGAATTATGACATCACCCAGGGGAACCCCGACCTGAAACCCGACTACCGCGACCGCCTGCAGATGACCTACACCTGGAATTTCAGCAGCAACTATTTCTCCCCGTTCGTATACCATGAATTTTATACCGACAGGGTCGGGCGGCAAATCCGGGTGACCCTGTCGCCGGTCACCAACACACTGACCACCCTCACCAAGCCCTATAACCTGATCGACGGGTATGAGACCGGCGCGGGCGTCAATGCCATGCTCTGGTTTTTTAACATCAGCGCCCGGGTGTACAAAGGTCACTTCAATGAATTCCGGAGTCCGTCCGTTTTAATACCGGCGGTAGATTACTATTCTTCCAGCATCACCAGTTACGCCTTTAAGACACTGGACAAGAAAAAGACCCTGACTGTAGTTGCCTTTTTGAGTTATACCGGGGTCAACATGAACGCCCAAAGCAAAACCTATACGCTTCCCCTCTATGGCTTTGGCGGCCAGAAACAGTGGAAGGATCACAATTTCGGCCTCTTCTGGCTGTTGCCCTTCTCCCGCGAAATTGACCTGAACAGGGTGGAAACCGAAACACCGGCTTTTGCTTCGACGAACATAACCCAATTCGATGCTGCGAATTTCATCCAGTTCTCCTACTCCTATAAGTTCAACAGGGGAAAGAGTGTCAAAAAACTGGGGAGAAAAGCTGAAATCGAGAGCGACAGCAAAAAGCAGACGATCGGGATGTAAGGGCAGACAACTAAACATTTTCTAAGGAAATTTGTCTTATTGGGGATAAATTTCAAAAGAATAAACATGAAGAAGATATTCTCAATCTGCTCGAACAACAACGTGAACCAGCTCTGGCTGCTCATCTTCAGGGTGTTGCTTTCCGCTTTTTTCCTCACCCACGGAATGGGTAAACTCAACATGCTCATGGAGGGTAACGGGGCGCAATTTCCTGATCCGTTCGGAATAGGAAACAACCTCTCCCTTATTCTGGCGGTGCTGGGAGAAGTGGTGGCCCCTGTACTGATCATCCTGGGTCTGGGTACCCGCCTGGCCGTCATTCCAGCGATTGTCACCATGTTGGTGGCCGTCTTCATGGTCCACGGCAGCGACCCCTTCCAGAAAAAAGAGATGGGCCTGCTCTATCTGCTGGGATTCCTCACCATCCTCATTTTGGGTCCAGGCCGCTTCTCCCTCGACGGCCTCTTCGGCCGAAAGAAGTAAACCCACAGGGACAACCCTTCTACCGGACCCCTTCACCAAAAAATTGCTAACTTTGGTGCAGATCACTATTGTATTATCCAAATTCTGACCACCATGGCAAAAACCACGAAGGAGTCCGGCACTGCGAAAAAGAGTAACCGCACCGGGGAATCCGTTTCCGTCACCACACATGAAAATATAGAAAATTCCCTCTGTGATGTGCGCACCGGTATGGATGTCGTTTCCCTGAAGATGGCTATTGAGGAGCATCTCTATTACCATCAGGCGAAAACCCCGGAGACTGCCTCCCTCAACGACATGTACCTTGCGGTGTCGTATGCCATACGCGACCGGCTGATCAAACGCGGCCTCCGGACCATCGACACGGTGCTGAAGAATAAAAAGGTGAGGCTGGTCAGCTACCTCTCCGCCGAATTTCTCATGGGACCCCAGTTGGGTGTGAACCTGATCGACCTGAACATCACAGAAGAGATGAAAGAGGCGGTTTCGGCACTGGGTTTTGACCTGGAGAAGGTGATTGCCTGGGAACAGGAACCCGGACTGGGCAACGGAGGCCTGGGCCGCCTGGCCGCCTGCTATATCGACTCGCTGGCATCCCTGCAAATCCCCGCCCTGGGATATGGGATCCGGTATGAATTCGGCATATTCGACCAGGAGATCCGCGACGGCTGGCAAACCGAAATCAGCGATTTATGGCTCCACAATGGCAACCCCTGGGAGATTGCCCGTCCCGAAGATGCCGTGGAAGTCGGCTTCGGCGGCCATACCGAAACCTATGAAGGTAACCATGGAAATATCCTGCACCGGTGGATTCCGGAATACATGGTGCAAGGCATCCCTTACGACACTCCCGAAATGGGATACAAGGTGCCCTCCTGCAATTTCCTGCGCCTCTGGAAATCGGAAGCCGTGAAATCATTCGACTTCTCCGCTTTCAATAAAGGGGATTACCTGAACGCCGTCCTGGAAAAGATGAAGTCGGAAAACATCAGCAAGGTACTGTACCCCAATGATGAAACCGGCCAGGGCAAGGAACTGCGCCTGAAACAGCAGTACTTCTTCGTCTCCTGCTCCCTCCGGGACATGATGCGCCTGCACCTGGCCTACGGCGGCAAACCGGAAACCTTCCATACCCGTTGGGCGGTGCAATTGAACGACACCCACCCAGCTCTCTCGGTGGCTGAACTGATGCGCCTGCTCCTCGATGAATATCACCTGCCATGGGAAACAGCCTGGGATACCTCTTGCCGGACCATGAGCTATACCAACCACACGCTTCTTCCCGAGGCACTGGAAAAATGGTCGCTCCCTCTTTTTGGCAACCTCCTGCCCCGCCACCTGGAAATCATTTATGAAATCAACGTCCGCTTTTTGAAGGAAGTGGCCATGAAATTCCCCCGCGATGAAGGCAAAATATCCCGGATGTCACTCATCGACGAAACCGGTGAAAAATATGTAAGGATGGCCAACCTGGCCTGTGCCGGCAGCTACGCCATCAACGGGGTGGCAGCCCTCCATACGGAGCTGCTGAAAGCCAAAGTGCTTCATGACTGGGTGGAGATGTATCCCGGCAAATTCCACAATGTCACCAACGGGGTGACCCCCCGCCGTTTCCTGTTACTCAGCAATCCCGGATTGGGACAGCTGATCACCAGCGCCATCGGGGACAACTGGCCTTCATCTCTCGACAAACTCCGTCAGCTGGAACCTTACGCCGGAGATGGCGTTTTCCGGGAAAAATTCAGGGCCATCAAGCAGGAAAATAAACAAAAACTGGCCGCCCTCATCGGTGAAAGGACAGGCATTGCCGTCGATCCGGCCTCACTCTTCGACATCATGGTGAAACGGATCCATGAATACAAACGACAGCACCTCAACGTGCTGAATATCCTCACCCTCTATCTCAGGCTGAAGAATAATCCAGGCATGGAGATAGTCCCACGCACGTTTATCTTTGGCGGAAAGGCAGCCCCGGGGTACCACATGGCCAAGCTGATCATCAAGCTGATTAATTCCGTGGGAGAGGTGGTGAATAAAGATCCCGACATCCGGGGACAGCTCAGGGTGGTTTTCTTCCCCGACTTTAACGTAGCCAACGCCCAGCATATCTATCCGGCAGCCGACCTCTCGGAACAGATCTCCATGGCGGGCAAGGAAGCCAGCGGAACAGGCAATATGAAATTCGCCATGAACGGCGCCCTCACCATCGGCACCCTCGATGGCGCCAATGTGGAGATCAGGGAAGAAGTGGGTGAAGAGAATTTCTTCCTCTTCGGACTGAATGCCGCCCAGGTGGAAGAGACCAAGCGAAACGGATACCAGCCGCATTCCCTCTATGAAAACAATGAGGAGCTCCGCGAAGCGATCAACCTCCTCACTTCGGGATTTTTATCGGGGGGAGACACCGAACTCTTCCGGCCTATTGCCGACAACCTGAAATGGAGTGATCCCTACCTGCTGCTGACCGATTATCCGCAATATGTCATAGCCCAGGAGCAGGTTTCAGAGGTGTGGCAGGATAAGGAGACGTGGGACCGCCGCGCCATCCTTAACGTGGCACGCATGGGGAAATTTTCCTCAGACCGCTCCATCAGGGATTATTGCGACAATATCTGGAAAGTTAAACCGGTAAAGATCTGATTTTTTATACGTTGAACCGGATATGGATGATATCGCCGTCGTCCACGATATAGGTTTTCCCTTCGACGAAGAATTTTCCCTTTTCCTTGCAGGCGTGTTCCGACCCCAGGGTGATGAAGTCGTTGTATTTCATCACTTCGGCCCTGATAAAGCCGCGTTCCAGATCGCTGTGGATCACCCCGGCAGCCTGGGGAGCCGTCATCCCCTTGCGGATGGTCCAGGCCTTGATCTCCTTTGGACCTACGGTAAAGAAGGAACAAAGGTTAAGCAGGGAATAGGCCGAACGTACAAGTCTGTCCACCCCCGGCTCTGTCAGTCCGGCATCGTGGAGAAATTCCATCCGGTCCTCTTCGCTTTCCAGATCGGCAATCTCGGCTTCCAGTTTGGCAGCAATGATGAGCCCTTCGGCATGTTGTCCCTTCAGAAACTCCATTACTTTTTCGGTATAGCCATTTCCGGTTACGGCAGAGGCATCGTCGACATTGCAGACATACAACACCGGCTTGATTGTCAGCAGGGAGAGGTCCTGAATCTGTCTTTTCTCATTCTCATCGAGGTCGAGGTCCCTGATATTGCAGAAGTTTTCAAGGTGCTGTCTGACCTTCAGAAGGGCTTCCATGGTGGCCTTTGAATCTTTGACTCCCGCCTTGACCATTTTCTCGGTGCGCTGGATTTTTTTCTCCACCGAAGCCATATCCCTCACCTGCAGTTCGAAGTCGAGGGTTTCCAGGTCCCTGAGGGGATCGACACTTCCGTCGATGTGCATCAGGTTCTCATCGTCGAAGCAGCGGAGCACGTGGATCAGGGCATCGGTATCGCGAATGTCGGCCAGGAAGCTGTTGCCCATCCCCTCCCCTTCACTCGACCCTTTGGCCAGTCCGGGAATGTCGACGATTTCGACGACAGCCGGGACCAGTTTTTCCGTAGTCTGGAATTTTTCCAGGACAGCCAGTCGCGGGTCAGGGACCCTGATCATTCCGAGGTTCGACTTGTTGGAGGTAAAGGCAAAACGGGAAGTTTCCGCCTTCAC
>CAYYJE010000150.1:0-5744 GCA_964472165.1 uncultured Prolixibacteraceae bacterium
AAAAAACAAAAACCGCTGTATGAAATTCACATACAGCGGTTTTTCTATTTTGGATTTTTGTTGGTCCCGGAAAATTACTTCACCTCTTCGAAATCGACATCGGTGACCTCTCCGTCCTGTTTGGGCTGGCCGTTCCCCGGATCCTGCTGTGCCTGTCCGCCGGCATATCCGGCCTGGGGACCGCCTGCACCTCCCTGGGCGCCTGCAGCATTGTACATTTCCTGAGAAGCAGCCTGGAAGACGCTGTTCAGCTCGGCCATGGCCGTGTCAATGGCTGCCAGATCCTGATTCCTGTGAGCCTCCTTCAGCTTCGCCAGGGCATTCTCAATCGGCTGCTTCTTGTCGGCGGGAATCTTGTCGCCAAACTCCTTCAACTGTTTCTCAGTCTGGAAGATAAGGCTGTCGGCCTGGTTGATCTTGTCGGCTTTCTCCTTGGCCAGACGGTCGGTCTCCGCATTGGCAGCCGCTTCTTCCTTCATCCGTTTGATTTCCGAATCGGAAAGGCCTGATGACGCTTCAATCCTGATTGACTGGGTTTTGCCGGTAGCCTTGTCCTTGGCAGTCACATGGAGGATCCCGTTGGCATCGATGTCAAAAGTCACTTCTACCTGGGGAATACCCCGGGGCGCCGGCGGAATGCCATCGAGATGGAACCGGCCTATCGTTTTGTTCCCTGAAGCAATCGGACGCTCTCCCTGCAATACGTGGATCTCCACCGAGGGCTGGTTGTCGGAAGCTGTGGTAAATGTCTCCGCCTTTTTAGTGGGTATGGTGGTGTTGGACTCAATCAGACGGGTCATCACTCCCCCCATGGTTTCGATACCCAGAGAAAGCGGGGTCACGTCGAGCAGCAGCACATCCTTCACCTCACCGGTGAGCACACCTCCCTGAATGGCAGCTCCAACGGCAACAACCTCATCGGGATTGACTCCCTTGGAAGGCTTCTTCCCGAAAAACTCTTCCACCTTCTGTTGAATGGCAGGAATGCGGGTTGAGCCCCCCACCAGAATTACTTCGTCGATATCGGCCGGAGTCATCCCGGCATTCTTAAGGGCTTTTTTGCAGGGCTCCATAGTTGCCTGGATCAGGCGGTCGGCAAGCTGTTCGAACTTCGCCCGGGTAAGCGTCTTAACCAAGTGTTTCGGAATTCCGTTTACCGGCATGATATAGGGCAGATTGATCTCGGTCTGGGTAGAACTCGACAATTCGATTTTTGCTTTTTCAGCAGCTTCTTTCAAACGTTGCAGCGCCATCGGATCCTTCCGGAGATCAAGCCCTTCTTCACTCTGGAATTCAGCAGCCAGCCAGTCGATGATCGTCTGGTCGAAATCGTCACCTCCCAGATGAGTATCCCCATCGGTTGATTTCACTTCAAAAACGCCGTCTCCCAACTCCAGCACGGAGATGTCAAAAGTTCCGCCTCCAAGGTCGAAAACAGCAATCTTCATGTCCTTGTGCATTTTGTCGAGGCCGTAAGCCAGGGATGCAGCAGTGGGCTCGTTGATGATCCGGCGGACAGTCAGCCCGGCGATTTCTCCGGCTTCTTTGGTCGCCTGACGCTGGGAATCGTTAAAATAGGCCGGAACAGTGATCACTGCTTCGGTAACTTCCTGTCCCAGATAATCTTCAGCAGTCTTCTTCATCTTCTGAAGAATCATGGCCGAAATCTCCTGGGGTGAATATTTGCGGTCGTCGATCTGGACGCGGGGTGTATTGTTTTCACCTCTCACCACATCATAAGTTACCCGCCGGATCTCTTTTTCACAACGGTCATAGGTCTCACCCATCAACCGTTTGATCGAATAGACCGTTTTTTTCGGGTTGGTGATCGCCTGCCGCTTTGCAGGATCCCCAATCTTGCGCTCCCCATTTTCCACAAAGGCCACAATCGAGGGAGTGGTCCTTTTACCTTCACTGTTGGGAATGACGACAGGTTCACTACCTTCCATCACCGACACGCAGGAATTTGTGGTGCCTAAATCTATACCAATAATTTTTCCCATTCTATTCTTATTTTTAAAGTTTTAAATTCATTTCTGACAAGCAGTTTTTATCAATGATTATGCCATTTGCACAAAACCGGCCTTGTTTGCAATTCTGGCACAACAGCGTAAATGAGAGACCCGGATGTGTCATCATTTATGACAAAACGACAGCCTGCCACGCATGGAATATGCACATATTTCATGTACATTTGTGCACAGGAATGGCCGCTGCCCCTTCCCTTGCAGGGGTAAACCCATAATTCCGTGAAGAAATGTCAAATATTAAATTAGTGTCCCGATGAAGAATGCACCTTTAAGAAGCGATCCCCGTGAACGGCTTTATTCGCTGGATGCCCTGCGCGGTTTCGACATGTTCTGGATTACAGGAGGAGGTCTGGTGGCGACCTACATCGCCCAGTTCACCGGCTGGACCTGGCTGGGCGACCAGATGCACCATGTCAAATGGGAAGGATTCCGCTTTTATGACCTTATCTTTCCCCTCTTCATGTTTATTGCGGGTGTTGCCATCCCTTTTGCCGTGGAAGCCAGGGCAGAGAAAAACATCCCCCGCCGGAGGATCATCAGAAAGGTGGTCATTCGCTTTATCACCCTGCTCTTCCTGGGTTTCTTATACAACGGCATCTTCAAAAACGGGTTTGAGAATGCGCGGTATGCCAGTGTGCTTGGACAGATCGGATTCGGATACCTTTTTGCCAGCCTCATCGTAATTTTTGCACCTTCATTTCGTCCACGCCTGATGTGGCTTGCAGGCATCCTGCTCTTTGTGGCGCTGATGCAGCTTTTGTTTCCGGTACCTGGTTTCGGGGCAGGGGCCCTGACACCGGAAGGATGCGTAAACGGCTATTTTGACAGGCTCCTCCTGCCGGGAAGACTTCACGGGGGGACTTTCGATCCGGAAGGGTTGCTCTGTAATATCTCTGCCATCGGGATTACCCTGATGGGTACTTTTGCCGGGGATATTCTCCGGAAGAAAAAGGAACAAAACCTCCGGAAAGTGGCATCGCTGGCGGCAACCGGTGCTGCCCTGGTGGTAGCCGCACTCCTGCTCAATCCTTTTTATCCGGTGATTAAAAGCTGCTGGACCACCACTTTCAACCTCCTCGCAGGAGGGATCAGTTTTATGCTTCTTGCCCTCTTTTTCCTGCTGATTGACCATTGGAAATTCAGAAAATGGGCCTTCTATTTCCGGGTGATCGGGATGAACTCCATCTTCGTCTACCTCTTTGCCCGGATTGTCGATGTAAAAAACATTTCGCTCTTCTTCACCGGTTGGCTGTCACAACTTTTCTCCGAAGAAGCCGCACCCCTGATCACCGCACTGGGTTCACTCGCCGTCATCTGGCTGGTGCTCTATTATATGTACAAAAAGAAAATCTTCTTACGTATATGATCCTCCAACCCGTAACCTTGACTCATTTACTGATTTGATGATTTATCGATTTATCGATTTATCGATTTATCGATTTATCGATTTATCGATTTTTAAACAAATCAGCAAATCAATCAATCAACAAGTCGAAAAATGGATTCTCAACCTTGACCTCAACCTTGACCTCAACCTTGACCTTTTTTTATTTGTTATGGAAGTAATTTACGAAGACAACCACATCATTGCAGTCAACAAGGCCTGCGGAGAGATTGTAATGATCGACCAGACGGGCGACACCCCCCTGACTGATGCCGTCAAGGTTTACCTGAAAGAAAAATACAACAAGCCGGGTGATGTCTTTCTGGGCCTCCCCCACCGCATCGACCGGCCTACCAGTGGGATCGTGCTGATGGCCCGCACCACCAAGGTACTGATCCGTTTCAACAAGATGTTCCAGCAAAAGGATCAGATACGCAAAACATACTGGGCGGTGGTCGACCAGGCTCCTGTTCCTGCGGAGGGTACCCTGGAACACTGGATCTCCAGGAGCCTGGAAAAGAACAAGTCGTTTGCACACAATTTTTCGGCCTTCGACTCCAAACATGCCTTGCTCAATTACCGGACAATTGCCCGCTCCGACAACTACCATCTTCTTGAAATTGAGCTTCTCACAGGCCGTCACCACCAGATCAGGGCACAGCTTTCCAAGATTGGGATTCACATCAAGGGGGACCTCAAATATGGCTTTCCCCGCTCCAATCCCGACGGGGGGATTCATCTGCATGCCCGAAAGGTCGAATTCATCCATCCGGTACGAAAAGAGCCGGTAGCCATTACCGCTCCGCCACCGGACGAACCGCTGTGGAACACTTTTATGCAGCTGATCAGCAGGGAAGTAGAAAAAAAGCCCGGAAGCGGGGGCGACTCATCCTTTCAGTGAGGCCGGTTTAAAACTGAAAGGCAACAGGTTGTCAATGCCGTCAAACAGGTGGATCCCGTTTAACCCATCGAGGATAATTTGTATAGGTTGTCCAAACCGGGTTTCCGATTCGAGGATGACCTGGCGGCAGCTCCCGCAGGGCTTCACAGGTTCCTTAACCCTTCCGCGCGAATTTGCTGCTGATATGGCAAGGGCTACTACCGGAATGTCCGGAAAATTTGCATTGGCATAGAACAAAGCGGTCCGCTCGGCACACAATCCTGAAGGATATGCAGCATTTTCCTGGTTATTTCCACAGATGACCGTACCATTGGCAAGCAAGACGGCTGCGCCTACGTGAAATCCGGAATAGGGGGAATAGGCTTTGCCCGTGATTTCCCGGGCCTTTTCCACCAAACCGGCCAGCTCCGGCGATAACTCTTCGATGCCGGCATACTCCCTGTATGCCACCTGAAACTCCCGTTGGATCATACTCCCATTTTTGGTAAAAATACAATAATCCACCGGAATATCCATTTTTTGGGTAAAGATCAGACATGCCACTATTTTCAGGAAGGGGAGCTGCCAGACAAAAACAGGAATTATCCCGGTTCAGGATGGAAAATCATGGCTTTTTCATCAGGTAGGATTATATTTACCCCGGATTTTGACTCTACCCGATATGACCTGTAGAAAACTTGCAGCCGTTCTTCTGCTCCTTTTAACCGTGATGGCGGCCCATTCCCAGCGGATGTCGCGTCCCGAATACATCCGGAAATACCAGTTGCTGGCCATCAGCGAAATGAACCGCAGCGGCATTCCGGCCAGCATCAAGATGGCACAGGCTTGTCTTGAATCATCGGATGGCAACAGTGAGATGGCCCGGAAATCAAATAACCACTTCGGCATCAAATGTAAATCAGGTTGGAACGGAGGACGGTCGTACCACGACGATGATGAGAAAAATGAGTGTTTCCGGAAATACAAAACGGTGGAGGATTCCTTTGTGGACCACACCAACTTTCTGATGGGAAATCCGCGATACAGCTCCCTTTTCCAGTTGCAGTCCACCGATTTCACAGGATGGGCCAGAGGTCTCAAAAAGGCAGGATATGCCACCGATCCCCGCTATGCGGAAAAGGTAATCGACATTATTGAGCAGAACCAGCTTTGGAGACTCGACCACAAGATGACGCTTGAAGAGATGGCCCAGGTGGAGAGGATGCGTATGGGTAACAATTTCGATACAGGGCTCCTTATCAATCCTTACAGCACAAGGCCCATCTCCCTTCACAACGGAATTAAGTCGGCGGTTACACGCAAAGGAGATAACTTTGAAATCCTCGGGCAGGAGTTTGGGCTCAAAGAGTGGGAACTGCGCAAATTCAATGATTATCCCGAAGGATATGAACCGCAGCCCGGAGAGGTGCTTTACCTGAAGAACAAAAAG
>CAYYJE010000151.1:0-1150 GCA_964472165.1 uncultured Prolixibacteraceae bacterium
ATAAATCAGGAATGATAAAGATAACATTGCCGGATCACAGTATCAGGGAGTTTGATAAGCCTGTCAGTGGAATGGAGATTGCGCGAGCCATCTCCGACCGTCTGGCCAGGGAGGTTCTTGCGGTATCCGTGGACGGTGAAACGCAGGACTTGGAAAGAGCTATTGAAAGTGACGCCGCGGTGCGGCTTTACACTTGGGAAGACCGCGAAGGCAGGGAAACCTTCTGGCATACTTCTGCGCATCTGATGGCGCAGGCTATAGAGGGATTTTACCCCGGAACCAGGTTCGGTATCGGGCCCACAGTGGAAACCGGGTTTTATTACGACATAGATCTTCCCGAAGGTTTACAGCTCGCCGAGAAGGACCTTGAAAAAATCGAAAAGCGAATGCTTGAGCTTTCAAGGGAAAAACAACCGGTAGTGAGGAGTGCCATCTCAAAAAAGGATGCCCTTAAGTTATTTGAGGAAAAGGGAGATCCTTTGAAACTGGAATTGATTGGTGAACTGGAAGATGGCACCATTACCCTGTATAACCAGGGAAATTTTACGGATCTGTGCCGTGGTCCCCACCTTCCGGACACCGGTTACATCAAGGCAGTGAAGCTGACGGCCATTGCCGGGGCATACTGGCGGGGGAATGAAAAGAACAAAATGCTCACCCGTGTCTATGGGGTCACATTCCCCAAACAGAAGATGCTGGAGGAATACCTGCAGATGATTGAAGAGGCCAAAAAACGTGATCACCGCAAGATCGGGAAGGAGATGGAACTCTTCACATTCTCGGAAGCAGTGGGTTTGGGTTTGCCGTTGTGGTTGCCCAAAGGCGCACGGCTAAGGGGGCTATTGGAAGATTTTCTGAAAAAGATCCAGAAAAATTTCGGGTACGACCAGGTAATCACTCCTCATATCGGGGATGTGAATCTTTACAAAACGTCGGGTCATTACGAAAAATACGGGAAGGATTCATTTCAGGTTATCAAAACCCCTGCAGAAGGGGAGGAGTATATGCTCAAACCGATGAATTGCCCGCATCACTGTGAGATTTACAAATTTAAACCACGCTCATACAAGGACCTGCCGGTCAGGATGGCTGAATTCGGCACGGTATACCGGTACGAGCAAAGCGGGGAACTTCACGGGCTGACCCGGGT
>CAYYJE010000151.1:1250-5725 GCA_964472165.1 uncultured Prolixibacteraceae bacterium
AATCTAAATTTTTCCGATATTCGCAGCGTGGTAGACGATCGTAACGAAAAGATTGGCAGGAAGATACGCGACAACGAATTGAAACGTATGCCCTACCTTCTTATTGTGGGCGAAAAAGAGGAAGAAACAGGAACGGTCTCAGTCCGCCGGCAGGGGGAAGGTGACAAAGGTGCAATGACCCTTGAGAGCTTTGCTGCCTACCTGCAGGAAGAAATTAAAAAGCAATTAACCGGATTGTATAACTAATTAAAGGAGGAACTGATTATAGCAATCAAAAAAACTTTAACCAGACCTGATAAGCCGGATAACAGCGATGCCGCAAATTACCGGGTCAACGAGAAAATCAGGGCACAGCAAGTGCGCGTGGTTGGGGACAATATTGAAACCCCCGGAATATACTCCCTGCGCGATGCCTTGAAAATGGCCGATGCCCTGGATTTGGATCTAGTGGAGATTTCACCGAAAGCAGAACCCCCGGTTTGCAAGGTGATCGATTATTCCAAGTTTCTGTACCAACAGAAAAAGAAGCAGAAGGAAATCAAAGCCAAAACCGTGCAGGTGGTTGTGAAAGAAATCAGGTTTGGTCCTCAGACCGACGACCATGATTTTAATTTCAAACTGCGGCACGCTGAAAGATTTCTTCAGGAAGGGTCGAAAGTCAAAGCGTTTGTCTTTTTTAAAGGACGCTCCATCCTTTTCAAGGAACAGGGAGAAATCCTTCTGCTGAAGTTCGCCACCTTGCTGGAAGATTTTGGCAAAGTGGAACAGTTGCCCAAATTGGAGGGAAAACGTATGACCATGTTTATTTCACCGAAAAAGAAATAATAGGATCAAGTAATTACTTAAAAAGGTAGGAAAATGCCAAAAATGAAAACCAATTCCGGTGCCAAAAAGAGATTCAGACTTACCGGAACAGGAAAAATCAAGAGAAAACATGCTTACAAAAGTCACATTTTGACCAAAAAGAGCAACAAGCGGAAACGGAATCTGGGATACTGGACTACCATCGACAGCTCCAATGTCAACAATGTGAAATTGATGTTAAACATGAAGTAAATTTTTAGAATCACAAAAAGTTAATAACCGGGTGACCGGGCAAAAAGTTCCGGAAACGGACGCCCATCGCCAAAAAACAAAAAAGTATGCCAAGAAGTGTAAATCATGTAGCATCACGGGCCCGAAGGAAAAAATTACTGAAATTGACAAGAGGTTATTTCGGTTCCCGTAAAAACGTGTGGACAGTTGCAAAAAATACCTGGGAAAAAGGGCAGCAGTACGCGTATCGTGACAGAAAAGTAAAAAAGAGAAATTTCCGTGCCTTGTGGATCCAGCGTATCAATGCCGCTGCCCGTCTCGAAGGTCTTTCTTATTCCAGGTTAATCGACCTGTTGAAAAAGAACAACATTGAAATCAACCGCAAAGTTCTGGCTGACCTGGCCATGAACCACCAGGATGCTTTCAAGGCAGTAGTGGACAAGGTAAGATAACATTCTGAGAAGGTGAAATAAATGACAAGACCCGGGAGTGATCCCGGGTTTTTTATTTGGGTGGTACTCATTCCGGAAATTACATGTCAATATTTGAACGGATCGTCCAAATTATGTTTTTTGACATAGAATAAGGTGCTTTTTTGGCTAATTTTGCCTTGATTTTAAAATGTAAAACTCAACTAATTAAACATCATGAACATACTTAATCAGATCATTGCCAACGCGCAGAAAGCTCAAAAAAGGATTGTCCTGCCTGAAGGAACGGAGCCCCGAACCCTTAGGGCCGCAGAGATAATTCTGAAGAACAATATTGCCCGGCTGATCATTTTGGGGAATCCTGATCAGGTCAGGGAGGAGGCATCAAAGGCGGGAGTGGAACTGGACAACGCCATCCTTGTAGATCCCAAAACGGACAGCCGGCGGGATCAGTATGCGGCCATCATGGTGGAGATCAGGAAGAACAAGGGATTAACGACAGAAGAGGCGCTCCGTTTACTGGACGATCCGCTCTATTTTGCACCGCTGATGATCAAGGCTGGAGATGCCGACGGCGAACTGGCAGGCGCCATCAACGCCACGGGTGATGTATTGAGGCCTGCATTTCAGTATGTAAAAACGGCACCAGGGGTAAGTGTGGTTTCAGGGGCATTCCTGATGTTTGTGAACGATCCCCAAATCGGGCACGAGGGCATCCTTGTTTTTGCCGATTGTGCAGTGCTTCCTGACCCCGATGAGAACCAGCTTGCCGAGATTGCCGTGACCACTGCCCGGACAGCCAAAACCATTGTGGGATTAGAGCCCCGGGTAGCCATGCTGAGTTTTTCGACCAAGGGAAGTGCTTCCCATCTGATGATTGACAAAGTGGTCAATGCTACCCGGAAAGCCAGGGAACTGGATCCAACCCTCAAAATCGAAGGTGAGCTTCAGGTTGATGCTGCTTTGGTTAAAGAGGTGGCCCAACTGAAGGCTCCCGGCAGTGAAGTGGCCGGAATGGCCAATATCCTGATTTTCCCTACTCTGGAATCAGGGAATATCGGGTATAAGCTGGTCCAGCGACTTGCCAAGGCTGAAGCCATAGGCCCCATTCTGCAGGGGATGGCTGCACCCATCAACGACCTTTCCAGAGGATGTTCCGTAACTGATATTGTCAATATGGTAGCCATCACTGCCAACCAGGCAGCAGCTGCCTTTTAATTCTTACCTGTATGGCCAGTGAAATTATCAGGGAGCCTATTGAGGAATTCGGGCTCAGCAAAAAGCGAAAATCCAATGCCCTCTTCTCCAAAATCGGCATCATCGGCTGCGGACTTGTCGGGCAGAACCTGGCAAGGGTGGCCAGCTATTACGGACTGGAAGTGGTCTTCATCGAGGTCTCCCAGGAAAAGATCGACGAAGCCTTTGCCGGCATCACCCGCATGATGGACCACCGCATCGAACACTGGGGTCTCACAGAGAGTGAAAAAAGGGCCAACCTGAGCCGTATTCAGGGTACCACAGACTACAACATGCTGAAAGGGTGCGACTTCGTCATTGAGGCCATCCGTCCTGTGGACCGCGGGATCAAGGTGAAGGAACGCAAGGAGATATTCCGGAAAATTGAGGCAGTGGTCGACCGTAACTGCATCATCGGCACCAATTCCACGACGGTGATTATCACCGAACTGGCTTCCGACATGGAATACAAGGACCGCTGTATCAGCCTCCATTTCTTTGTCAACTCCCCGGATGCCCGCATCGTGGAAGTGGTCAAGGGCCTTTACACTTCCGAAGAGAGCTACCAGAAGGTCTGCAAGTTCGTCAAACTCATCAACCGGACCATCGTACCTGTGGAGGAGTCGGCAGGACTTATCAGCATCCGTCTTTTTGTGGTGGCCCTCAATGAGGCATGCGAGATACTGATGGAAGGCGTCAGCGCCATGGAAGACATCGACCTGACCATGCGTGTGGGCTTTGGCATGAGACAGGGACTTTTTGAGGTTGCGGATAAAATCGGACTCGACAAGGTCGTCCGCTGGATGGAGAACATTTACAGCGAATTCGGGGACGTCAGGTACAAACCCTCTCCTCTGATCAAAAAACTGGTCAGGGCCAAACATTTCGGGATCTCAGTGGGGCAGGGATTCTATGCGTACGATGAAGAGGGTACCCGCATCTGTAATAAAATCAAACCCTGTTAACCGAAAAATCTCGATTTATGAAAGTATTAGTCCTCAACTGCGGAAGCAGTTCCATCAAATACCAGCTGTTCGACATGGCTGACCGGCGGGTGATTTCCAAAGGGGGAATCGAAAAGCTGGGAATGAAAGGGTCGTTTCTCAAACACACACGCGAAGACGGCCAGGTTGTGCTCTTTGACGGGGAGATTATTGACCATAAGGTAGGGATCGAATATATCCTGGGAGTGCTGACCAGTGCAAAACACGGATGTCTGAAGAGCCTCGATGAGATTGATGCCGTGGGACACAGGGTGGTCCATGGCGGCGAACGTTTCAAGTCGAGTGTTTTCATTGACGAGGAGGTGAAAGCCGTACTCGAGAAAAACGTCAGCCTGGCGCCTTTGCACAATCCGCCCAATCTGAAGGGAATTTACGCCATGGAAGAACTCCTTCCGGGAATTCCCCAGGTGGGAGTCTTTGATACAGCCTTCCACCAGACTATGGAGCCCCATGCTTACATGTACGGCATTCCTTACATTCTCTATAAAAAGCATGCCATCAGGAGATATGGATTTCACGGAACCAGTCACCGGTATGTGAGCCAGCAGGTCTGTGATGTGCTGGGAAGAGATATCTCCACCCAGAAGATCATTACCTGTCACCTGGGCAACGGGGCTTCCATCGCTGCTGTCAAAAACGGCCGTTCTGTGGATACTTCCATGGGGTTTACACCCATTGAAGGACTGATCATGGGAACCCGTGCGGGGGACCTCGACATCGGAGTGGTTACCTTTATCATGGAAAAGGAAGAACTGGGGCTTCGTTCGGC
>CAYYJE010000152.1:0-5508 GCA_964472165.1 uncultured Prolixibacteraceae bacterium
CTTAAAGATATAGACTATTGTTATTCAGATTGATAAATGTGTTAAAGTAGAATTAGTTAACTATCAGGAAATCTCCTGAAAGATACATTCTTTAAACAAGTAGTGCTAATCATTTAAAGGTTTTCTCGACCAGATGGTGGACAGGATCAGTCCGGAAACGATGTGCCACACTCCCCACCAGGCAGCAACCACTGCCATACCTCCCAACTCCAGGTCGGGCGGGAAAATCTTGGGATTAAACATCAGCACCAGTGCCAATCCTGAATTCTGAATACCGGTCTCAATGGTAATAGACCTGCGGTCAACCCTTGGCCTTCGCATAATGGTACTGAAAGCGAATCCCGTAGCAAGCGCCAGCCCATTGTGAATTAACACAATAAAGAAAATCAGATGGATTGCCTTCATAAAATTGGAATAATTCGCAGAAAGCAGGATGATCACGAAAAGGATGAAAATTATAAACGAGATCTGTTTGATCGGCTTTTTGATTTTCTCTGTCAACCGGGGGAATTGTTTGGCTGCAAACAACCCCAATGCAACCGGGATGCCCAGCAAAATGAAAACAGTCTGAACCACCTGCCAGAAGTCAATTTCTATAGGCCGTAACAGTTCTGCACCCGATTTCTCGTAAAAATTGATATAGAGATCACCCCAGAAGGCAAAGTTGGCTGGTGTCATCACCATGGCAATCATGGTGGACAGCGCAGTTAACGAAACCGACAGCGCAATATTACCTTTAGCCAGCGAAGTCATGAAATTGGAAACATTTCCACCCGGGCATGCTGCCACCAGGATCATCCCCAGGGCAACCGTCGGCGTAGGCTTCAAAACCAGAATAAACAGAAAGGTAACAGCAGGCAACAACACAAATTGTGAAATCAACCCGGTTATTACAGATTTAGGTTTTGTAAATACCTCCCTGAACTCATCAAGCTTTATATTCAGGGCTACGCCAAACATGACAAATGCGATGGTAACATTCAGAAAAAACAATCCTCCTTCTGAAAAATTGAGGCGGATATGGTCCAGTGCCAACAGAGCTTCTCTCATCCTATCAGATTTAGTTGACGGTGAAAATAATCATTCTTTTTTAATCACCCCTATTTCTGACGTGATAAATAGGAAGCGGACTATTCTGAACCGTTGTTTCTTTTTAACTTTCGGACAATCCAGTCAACCTGACCCAATTCTCTCATCGGCGATGAATGGAAAATATGGAAGAATTTCCTTAACTTTCAGGCATAAACCAATACCCATCAACAGCATGAAGAGCCATGCATTCCGTCTTTGCGGAGTAATTATCCTGGCGCTGTTTGCCCTTGGGACAGGGGCGCAGGAGAAGCTTTCACCGGCTAATACTGACTTTTTCCCATTTTCGGTCTGGTACAGTGGCGGGAAGGCCAGGGCACCCATGCTCTCCACCATTTCACCCCAGTCAGAACAGGAGTGGCGCCGCGACCTGAAACAAATTAAAAACCTGGGATTCAACACCGTACGCACCTGGGTCGAATGGGCGGCCTGTGAACCGGAACGGGGAAAATACAACTTCGAAAATCTGAAGCTTTTACTCAGGCTGGCCGAGGAGACCGGACTGAGGGTGTTCGTACAGATCTACGTAGATTCAGCCCCTGACTGGGTGGCCCGCGATTTTTCACATGCCCTTTTTGAGGCCCACAGCGGAGACAAGGTTTACCCCCAGGCTGCCCCCGGCGTTTGTACCGACAACAGCGATGCCGCTGAGGCGGTCCTGGGCTTTTACACCGCCACAGCCCGGGTGACCTCTGCCTCCCCGGCCTTCTTCGGGTTTGACCTCTGGAGCGAACCCCACATCATCAACTGGGCCTCCCTCGACTTCATCACCAACGCCCAGTTTTGCTTCTGCCCGGGGACCCGGGCAAGATTCAGGGCGTGGCTCGAAAAGAAATACGGCTCCCTGGCCGGCCTGAACAAAGCATGGTACCGCAATTTCACCGGCTGGGACCAGGTCGACCCACCCCGCTTCAGCACCATCCTCAGTTATACCGACTTCATCGACTGGAAAAGTTTTATTTACGAAAAATTGATGGATGACATGGCCGCCCGCTACCAGGCCATCCGCCGCGGCGACCCCACTCACCTGATCACCGCCCATGCTGTGGGTGCCTCCCTCTTTCAGTCACCCCACGTAGGCGCCGGCGCCACCGATGACTTTCTCATGGCACGGCCCCTCGACTATTACGGGGTTTCCATGTATCCCAGGCACAACCATCCCGACAGGGCCTGGTCACTGACCACCCTGCGCGCTACCACCGACTTCACCCGCAGCGCCAACCGCGAAAAAGGCGGCTGGTATGTGGGAGAACTTCAGGCCGGACTGGGCACCGTCTCCCTGCTGGTGAGCGACCCGGTGACGGCCGATGACCACCGCATCTGGTCCTGGTCGGCCATTTCCAAAGGCGCCAAAGGGGTCAATATCTACGCGTACTACCCGATGTCGACAGGTTACGAAGCCGGGGGATACGGACTGATCAACCTCGACGGAACCCTCACCGACCGTGCCGTCAAAGCCGGAGAGATGGCCGCTGTCGTCAACCGCAACCAGGAACTTTTCCTGAAGTCCCACCCCGTAAAGGCGGAAATCGGCATCCTCTACAACCCCATGACCCAAATGGTGGGCGGCATGCAACGGCGCGACTATCCGGGAGCGTTGTCCAACTCCCTGCTGGGCTATTACCAGTCTTTCGCCAACCACAACGTCCCTGTCGATTTCATTCACCGTGAGCATATCGAAAAGGGCGAACTCTCCCAGTACAAACTGATCATCCTCCCCTTCCAGGTGATGTTCACCGCCATAGCCGCCGAAGGCCTGCGCGAGTTCGTCCGAAACGGCGGTTATGTGGTGGCTGAAGCCCGTATGGCCTGGAACGACGAATTCGGCCACGCCTCAGGCATCATCCCTGGACTCGGACTGCACAAAGTTTTCGGCGTCCGCGAAAATGAAGTCCGCATGAGGGAAAAGGTCTCCCTCTCATTTACGGACCTCGATCACCCCGCACTCAAAGGATTAAAGAGAGACCAACCACTCAGGGGATCGCTCTATTCCCAGTCCCTGACCCTCCTGAATCCTGAAAATTCGGAAATTCTGGCCCTTACCGACCAGGGAGACCCTGCCCTGGTTACCACTTCTTACGGAAAAGGAAAAGCCATGACCGTGGGGAGCTACCCGGGAATGGCCAACTTCCCCGATGTGGACCCCGTCAACGACGCTTTCTTTCTTAACCTGCTCCCATGGGCAGCCATTGAAAGGCCCTTCACCACCTCCCATGACGGCCGCACCTCCAACCAGGTGGAAGTCCGCCTTCAGGAAAACAGCAACGGACTTTTGGTTTTCGTATTGAACCACAGCGAGAAACACGAAGAGGTCACCGTTGACCTCAGCGTCACGAAAGAGGGGTGGTATAAAGTCCGCGACGTGATCAAAAACAGTGAAACCAGGGTGCGGAGTTCCGGAAATATCCTGAAAATTACGGCACCTCTTGACCTCAAACAAGTGACCGTTCTGGAAATCGTCGTGGCCTCCTGAGAAGATCCGGACGATCTGTCATCGTCATGCAGGAAGCTGACTGGTTCTCAGCAGATCTGTTTTTTTTGGCGAGGGTGTAATCGCCGGCCAGCAACGATACTTATTAGAAAACGAAACGGAATATGGAAAACCACAGTACCCGGGAAACAGCCCCCTTTGAACGTATTTTCACAGCACTCCTGGCCATCCTGTCGGGAGTCATCCTCGTTCTGCTGGCCATTCAGGGCCCGCTCCACCTGAATCATATTCACTACAAAACCGCGGAAGTCATCAACAACCAGCTGCTCGGACAGGATATCGTCAATCTGCTGGTGCTGGCGCCTTTGCTGATCACCGGGGGTATCGCCCTTCTGTTCAAAAGAAAGTTCGCCATATACCTGCTCCTGATGGCCCCCCTTTACCTGATCTATTATGTGCTGAGTTACACCATCGGATGGGAATGGAGCTCAGCCATCTACACGGGGAACAATGAAAAATGGTTTTTCCACTTTCTCTTCATACTCATCTCCTCGGTGATCATCCTGTTTTATACCCTGTCGGAATTTCCGGAAAATGTAAAAAGCCACTTTAAAAGAAAGCACCTCCTCATTTATACGGTGGTGAACCTGCTTTTCATGCTCATTTTTGCAGGTATGTGGACCGCGGAGGTGAGAGAAGTGATCTCCACGGGAACGGCACGGGGTTACGACATCGCTCCCACGGCATTCTGGCTGGTGAGGGTTTTTGACCTGGGATTCACCGTCCCCCTGGGAATCCTCAGCATATACCTGCTCTGGACCAGACCTGACACCACCTTTCCCGTGCAGTTCATGTTTTACGGATTTTTCCTGACCATGATCATCGCCGTCAATGCCATGGGGGTGATCATGCTGCTCCATAACGACCCTACTTTCCTCTTTCGCGACCTCTCCGTTTTCCTCAGCCTGGGAGCCATCATCTTCTTCGGGTTCGGATTTATCCTGAAAAACTACCGGACCACCTGAATCAGGAACACGCTCAGCCCGTCAGGGTACCCACCGGAATTCACAACTTTTCCCTATATTTGGTCATCCGGATAAGGTTCCGCCCAAAAATGAATCTTCTATGATAATCTTCCTCCTTCTTTTTTTACTGGTGGCCACGGCAGGTTACGGACTTTATGTATACAACCGGCTGGTAAGGCTTTTCAATTATACCAAGGAAGCCTGGAGCGGCATTGACGTGCAGCTGAAAAAACGGCACGAACTGATTCCCCTGCTCCTTAAAACCGTCAGGGGATATGCCGACCACGAGCGCAACCTGCTGGAGACCATCACGGATCTGCGCTCACGGGGCATGGTCGCCGGCACCCTCAAAGATGCCGAAACGGCGGAAGTGGGCCTCTCCAAAGCCCTGGGCAACCTGTTCGTGGTGGTCGAAAACTATCCCGAACTGAAGGCCAACCAAAACTTCCTGGAGTTGCAGCGGGAGATTTCCAAAGTGGAACATGACCTCCAGAGGGCCCGCCGTTATTACAACGGAACAGTGCGCAACTACAACATCCTGATCGAACAGTTCCCATCAAGCCTGGTCGCCGGTATGGCCAGCCACCGGCAACGCGAATATTTCGACCTCGACAACCTATCGGAAAGGGCTGCACCGGAATTGAATTTTTAAACCTCCGAAGGAAAGATGCGTAACACATTAAGCCAACAACCTGAAATCACAAAAAGCATGTCAGTCAGAAACTGTTTCTTCACGCTTTTGGTTACTTTCCTGGTTTTTTCAGCCACCGGACAGGAGAGAATCCTCTCCTACGATACCCGGATCACGGTGGAAAAGAGCGGCGATTTGCTGGTCACTGAAGTGATCACCGTGGTGGCTGAAGGGAACGCCATTAAAAGGGGTATCTACCGCTCCTTCCCCACCCGGTACAACAACCGCATGGGAACACGTTTTAAGGTGGACTTCCAGGTCAGGGAAGTGCT
>CAYYJE010000153.1:0-1962 GCA_964472165.1 uncultured Prolixibacteraceae bacterium
CCTGATGCCCGCATGTTGGTCAGTTTCTTGGTAATGGCCACGTTGACGGTAAGGTCGTCGAGACGGGTATTTTCGCCGATTACCTGGCCGGCATAGACATCTTCACCGGGAAAAATGAAAAACCTTCCGCGATCCTGTAATTTGTTGATGGAATAAGCGATTGCTGTTCCCGTTTCAAGCGCGATGAGCGCGCCGTTGCGCCTGATCCCTATTTCTCCCTTCCATGGTTCATAATCCTTAAAGCGGTGAGCCATGATGGCCTCTCCTTCAGTGGCAGTGAGCATCTGGTTCCGGAGACCGATGATGCCCCGGGATGGGATATTGAATTCCAGGATAGCCCGTTCGTTCTTCACTTCAAAGAGTGTCATTTCTCCCTTGCGCTGTGAAACCAGCTCGATCACTTTACCTGCAAATACTTCGGGTACCTGAACCGTCATCGCTTCAACGGGTTCGTGCCTGACGCCTTCAATTTCGCGGATGATGACTTTTGGCTGTCCAACCTGTAGTTCATATCCTTCGCGTCGCATGGTCTCAATCAGGATCGAAAGGTGAAGAATCCCCCTGCCAAAGACCATGAAGGTGTCGGCCGAGGCGGTATCCTCTACTTTCAGTGCGAGGTTCTTCTCGGTTTCCTTGTACAACCGGTCGCGCAACTGGCGTGAGGTGACAAAGATCCCTTCCCGTCCGAAAAACGGTGAGTTGTTGGAAGCGAAAACCATACTCATTGTAGGTTCATCAACCTGGATGTGTGAAAGTCCCTCCGGTTCGAGGAGATCGGCAATGGTGTCACCAATTTCAAACTCTTCCATGCCGAAAACGGCGCAGATCTCTCCTGACCCGACAGGTTTTTTAGTTTTTTCTTTTCCAAGCCCTTCAAAAAGGTATACTTCTTTTGCGGTACTTTTTACATGAGTCCCGTCGCGTTTCACCAGCATTACCTGACTTCCGGGAATCAGCGAACCGCGGCTCACCTTCCCTACCGCGATCCTGCCCAGGTAGGAGGAGTAATCCAGGGAGGTTATGCGCATCTGCAAGGTGCCTTCCACGAACCTGGCAGGGGGAATGTGCGCGATGATGGTGTCCAGCAGATAACTCACATCTTCGGCCGGATTATTCCAGTCGGGTCCCATCCATCCCTGTTTGGACGAACCGTAGACCGTAGGGAAATTAAGTTGATCCTCAGTGGCATCCAGACTGTACATCAGGTCGAAGACTTTTTCATGGGTTTCGTCGGGATTGCAGTTCGGTTTGTCTACCTTGTTGATCACCACAACCGGCTTAAGTCCAAGCTCAAGCGCTTTTTGCAAGACAAACCGGGTTTGGGGCATGGGACCTTCAAACGCATCCACGATAAGCAGAACTCCATCGGCCATGTTCAACACCCGCTCCACTTCTCCTCCGAAATCGGAGTGCCCGGGAGTGTCGATGACGTTGATTTTTACATTTTTGTACCTTACCGACACATTCTTGCTCAGAATGGTGATCCCCCTTTCCCGCTCCAGCTCATTGCTGTCAAGGATGAGTTCCCTGACCTCCTGGTTGTCCCGAAAAAGCTTTACCTGATACAATATGCGGTCGACAAGGGTGGTTTTGCCATGGTCTACGTGGGCGATGACGGCAACATTTCTGATTTCTTCCATCTGTTTCTGAATTGGGGTGCAAAAGTATAAAAGGAATTTTTCTCAACGCTGATTTTCCGTGATTTCCTTGGTGTAGTCCTGAAGTTTTAACATTAGAGTGCTGACTTTTTAATATCTTTCCCGAAAAATCTTTGAAGATGAAATTTATCTGCACCTCCTTTTTTCTTTTGGTATTCACCCTGAGTCTCAGTTCACAGCATCGGTGGACGCACTTCCGGGGAAACCATCTTGACGGGATTGCCGGGCAGCAGGAGTATCCGGTGGCTTTCAGCGGGGAAGAGGGCGTGGTGTGGAAGAGTGCTGTCCCCGGAAAGGGCTGGTC
>CAYYJE010000153.1:2062-5394 GCA_964472165.1 uncultured Prolixibacteraceae bacterium
ATGAGTGGGTAATCGTCCATATCGAAGGGACAGATGTTCAATACATTGCCGCGCTCGATAAGAAAACGGGCAATACCATCTGGAAAACTGAAAGACCCGTAGAGTTTTACAGGGACATACCACCAGTATACAGGAAGGCCTACACCACACCCATCGTGGTGGAGGTAAACGGGCGTGACTTGCTGATCAGCAATGGTGCGCAGATGTGCATCGCCTATGATGTGAGGACGGGTGAGCCGGTCTGGTCGGTGTGGTACGGGCATGATTCGACCGTGGGAATGCCCCTCTCTTACGGAGGTCTTGTATTTTTTAATTCGGGGTGGATCTTTCAGAAAGATACCCCTAACTTTGTGCGGTTCTTTGCCGTGGACCCCGGAGGCAGCGGAGATGTCACAAAAACGCATGTCAGATGGGAACTGGCTGTCGATGTTCCCCAGATTTCCACGCCGGTAATTGTGGATGGAAGAATATACATGGTGCACGAGCGGGGAGCGGTCACCTGTCTCGATGCCATGACCGGGCGGTTGATCTGGAAGGACAAACTGAAGGGGCAATTCAATGCATCGCCCGTTTATGCCGGTGGGCATCTCTATGTTCCTGAAGTAAGGGGGACAGTATATGTGATCAAGCCTGGTGAACGTTTTCAACTGGTTTCGGAGAATAAGCTGGAAGCGACGATCAAGGCCACACCAGCTTTTGTTAACGGAAATATTCTTGTTCGAACGGAGAATTTTCTTTACCGGATAGGACGGGACTAAGGGACAAAGAGACTTAGAGACTAAGAGACGAAGGGACGAAGTGACGGGGAGAGGGAGCGGGAGAGGAAGATGATTAATTTTGAAGAATATGATACCTGCGATAGAAAAACTGAAATATGCCGCTTCAGGCAATTTCCTGCTGATGGCAGGGCCCTGCGCCATAGAGGAGGAGACAATGGCGCTTCAGATTGCGGAAAGGATCTGTGGAATTGCGGAAAGACTCCAAATTCCCTGGATTTTCAAAGGTTCGTACCGGAAGGCCAACCGGTCGAGGCTGGATTCCTTTACGGGGATAGGCGACGAGAAGGCCTTGAAAATTCTCCGGAAAGCAGGGGAAACTTTTGACGTACCGGTGGTGACCGATATCCATGCAGCTCCGGAAGCGGCAATGGCAGCGGAATATGCGGACGTTCTCCAGATACCTGCATTTCTCTGCCGGCAGACCGATCTGTTGGTGGCTGCTGCCCTCACCGGAAGGGTGGTCAATATCAAGAAGGGACAGTTTCTATCCCCCCATGCGATGAAATTTGCCGTTGACAAGGTGAGTGAAAGCGGAAACCACAGGATTTTGCTGACAGAGAGGGGTGTCATGTTCGGTTACCAGGACCTGGTGGTTGATTACAGGGGTATTCCTGAAATGCAGGCTTTGGGATGTCCGGTGGTTCTTGACATTACCCACTCGCTGCAGCAGCCTAATCAGGCTGCGGGGGTGACGGGCGGGAAGCCGCAGTTGATCGGGACCATTGCGCGGGCGGGGATAGCCGTGGGTGTGGACGGAATTTTCATTGAAACGCACCCGGATCCGTCGTCTGCCAAATCGGATGGGGCCAATATGTTACACCTTGATCTGCTGGAGGGGCTCCTGGAACAGCTGACGCAAATCCGCAAAACAATCTTAAGCTTTACATAATGAAAGGAAGAAGAACTTTTATTCTCCGGCTGGGAGCCGGAGTGGCTGCAGCTTCATTGGTGCCGTTATCCGGAACCGCCGTTGCCGGGGAAATTGGCCTGACAGGTACCCTTGTCCATCATGTCTTCTTCTGGCTGAAAGATCCGCAAAATCCGGAGGTAAGAAAGCAGTTTGAGTCTGCCCTTCAACGTCTGCTGAAAGTAAAGACCATAAAACTGAGCCATATTGGTGTTCCTGCATCCACAGAGCAACGCGATGTGGTGGACCACTCCTATACCTATTCCTTTATGCTCTTCTTCGACAGCCGTGCCGGCCAGGACAGTTACCAGACGGATCCCATTCACCTGAAATTTGTGGAGGAGAACAGCCATCTTTGGAGCAAGGTAGTGGTTTACGATACTGTTGATGCCTGAACCGCCTGCTGCATGAAACAATGCAATGATCAATAAAGCAAAACACTGGATGTCGCTGTTCAGGCAAACTGACTGGTCTGCTATCCGGCAGGATATCAGGGAAGCGATTGCCGGTACTGAGCGGAATTTCACGGAATCGGGGGTTGGTAAGGCTATTTTTATCCTTTCGATACCCATGGTGCTGGAGATGGTAATGGAGTCGGTCTTTGCCATTGCCGACATTTTCTTTGTTTCCAGGCTTGGGGCTGATGCCATCGCAGCGGTTGGACTTACTGAATCCGTAATGACCATTGTGTATTCAGTCGCCTCGGGGTTGGGTGTGGCCACTACGGCGCTGGTATCGAGGCGGATCGGGGAGAAAAAAAACCGGGATGCCGGATCCGCAGCCATGCAGGCAATCCTGCTGGCATTCATGGTTTCGATATTGATGGCCATTCCCGGTGTTTTTTTCGCGGAGGAATTCCTGTTGCTTATGGGAGCCACTGAAGAGATGGCTGCAGCGAATTACCTTTATCCTGCCATCATTTTCGGGACCAACAGCGTGGTGATGTTGCTGTTCATCATCAATGCCGTATTCCGCAGTTCAGGAGATGCGGCAATTTCTTTGCGGGTCATCGTGGTTGCCAATCTGCTTAATATTTTACTTGATCCCCTGCTGATCTTTGGTTTCGGACCCATACCGGCAATGGGCATTCAGGGGGCAGCCATTGCCACTGCCATCGGAAGGGGTGTTGCTGTGGTGTACCAGTTTTGGTTGCTTTTCGGAAAACATCACCGGATTTCAATCTCCTGGCCGGAAGTAAGGCTGAAACCCCGTATTATGGGCGAACTGCTGAAAGTGTCGATGGGAGGGATCTTTCAAAATCTGATAGCCACTTCTTCATGGATTTTACTCGTCAGGATAATTGCCGTTTTTGGTTCCCTGGCCATTGCCGGATATACCATAGCCATCAGGATCGTAATCTTTGCCCTTCTGCCGGCTTCGGGTCTCAGCAATGCTGCGGCTACCCTGGTGGGACAGAACCTGGGGGCCGGATCCCCTTCCCGGGCCGAGCGGTCAGTCTGGATCACCAGTTATGTCAACATGACCATGATGGGTCTCATCGGGTCAGTGTTGGTGCTTTTTTCTTCCACCTTCATCAGCCTCTTTACTTCTGACCCCGGTGTAATAAGCCAGGGATCGGCAGCTTTGCAGATCATCAGCCTCGGATTTGTCTTTTACGGATTAAGTATGGTCATGATTCAGGCTTT
>CAYYJE010000154.1:0-1942 GCA_964472165.1 uncultured Prolixibacteraceae bacterium
GGCAATTCCGGCATTGCACCATGTTGGGTGCAGACATAGGCTGCCACGTCCACGGCCAGTTTGTGGGCTGCATGAATCTCTTTCAGCGTGAGCCAGCCGGCCACAAAAGCGGCCGTAAAAGCATCACCCGCTCCCACCGTATCCGCAACCACTACCCGGGGTGTTTCCAGAAAGGAGATACCTTCCGGGGAAATAATGGTACTGCCGTTGCTTCCTTTGGTAAGAATGACGAAAGTAAGCTTATACTGTTCCATCAGCCTTTTGCATACCGACACCTCATCGATTCCTCCCCATCCGAAAAGCTTTGAAAGCAAAACAACCTCATCATCATTGATCTTCAATACATTGGAAGCCGCCAGGGAATCACGGATCACGCTTTCCGAATAATAGTGCTGCCGCAGATTAATGTCAAATATTTTAAGGCTGTCAACAGGCATCGACGTGAGATACTGCAGGATGCTCTTTCTCGAATTGGCATTGCGTTGGGCAAGTGATCCAAAGCAGACCGCCTCACTTTTTCGGGCAAGATCTGCGGTCGCTGCGGTGAACGGGATGTGGTCCCAGGCTACATTTTCGCAAATCTCATATTGCGGTACGCCGGCACCATCGAGGGTTACCTGTACCGTTCCCGTGGGATAATCCACAGTTTCAATCAGGCACTGCAGTTTCTTTCCTTCGAGTTGCGCCAGAATCTCTTTTCCGGACGCGTCATCACCCACGGCGCTCACACCATATCCGTTCAGTCCGAACTGCGATATATGGTAAGCAAAATTGGCAGGAGCCCCGCCCAGTACTTTCCTTTCGGGAAAGACATCCCAGAGGATTTCACCGATTCCGGCAATGATTGGCTTTTCTTTCATGACTGTCATTTTTAGGTTAGGGGCTATTCTATTTTATCTTTCAAACTGAAGGTTAAAAAGGCAAGGTAAGCAATGCCGGCAGCCATGACCAGTAATGCACCGGCCTGTGTTATGGACTATTCCCCTTTCGTTCGCACATAAATGATTGTTGATGAGAAGGTACGGATTGAGGCAGGTTTTACCCCCTAAACTTTTAAAAAAACAAGCTGCTGGGAATCCCGCTATCTCTTGGTTTCAAACAAATTGTATGACAACCTGAATGAGATCTGGGTTAATTCAGAGCTACGTTTGAACAAATTCATGGTGAGGTTCTGGGGGGTGTAGTACCTGAATTCCATGGCTGCCCTTTTATAGTTGTATCCGGCTCCGAACATTACCCTGGAGGCGGTTGAAAAACCTGAATGGTAGATATCTGTGAAGGCTATATGGGAATCTTTCAGAATAAGGTGGGGAGCAAAAGCAGCCCTGACAAACAACCGGTGGTCCTTGTTCAGATTCATGTAGTGTGTGATTCCAACCGGGAATTCGATGGTTTTATAGTCTACCACACTGCCGCCCTGCGCTAAGGTGAGGGAAGAACTCGTATACTGATCTGAAAAATAAGTGTAATAATTCGCTTCGGCAAAAAAGCCCCATTTGTACAAGTTAAAAGGAAGCAGGTACTCCACTTCGGTGCTGAATCCAAAGCTCAGCTCTTTTGAGAAAACCATATTCGGAAGTGCATCTGAAAATTCTTCAATGGAATATTGCATCATGTTGCTGTTAACCCCCATTTTAAACCGGAGACTTCCCCTTTTCTCCTGGGAGCTTTTTAAAACAACAGGTTCTGCCTTCCTGCATTGATAATATCTGGTGAAATAACCGACCAGTGATTTTTTAGTATATTGAAGATTCCTGGTTTCCGCAAGATCGCCGCACGCTAAATTTTGCTTCAGTTGATGAACGTATGCATTGTTATAGAAATATTGCGAAACGACGTTGGGGGTAATCTCCAGGGCAAACTTCTTATAAATCAAAGGTTCAATCTCTGATCCGGGGTACCGGTAAAAAAACGATTCAATTCCCTGGTCAAAATAGGAATA
>CAYYJE010000154.1:2042-5376 GCA_964472165.1 uncultured Prolixibacteraceae bacterium
ACCGAGTCGTAGACACTGAGGGGTGTGGGACCTTTGGTGCGCACAGCCTCCACAAATTTTGACAGCTCAAGGAAGTCGGTACCTCCGTGGGAGCCACCCTGGTCCCCCACCTTCCACCATTTGTGCAGGTACTTTTCCTCGTAGGGTTTCCAGGGTTCCCACTGGTGGTAGTCGGGCGATTTTCCGGTTAGATAGACAGAGGATTTTTCTTCGTCATAGACCCCGAGTGTTCCCTGAAGCATCCATCTGTTTGAATAGGGCCTTGGAAGCTGCATGTCGTAATTGACCACAATGGTCTTTCCCTGGTAAGTTTTAAGCGTGGAAGTCACAATATCGCCCTGGTTAAAATGCCTTTTTGCATTGGGATGATCTTTCCCGAATTTACGGGTCATGTAAGCATTGATTCCCTTTGATGCCGAGGCGGTGGAATAAATCTCGGTGATGACATCCCCGCAGTTGATATCCAGCCAGCTCAATACCGGTCCTACACCATGGGTGGGGTATTGATCGCGGTTAAACTCAGCCAGGTATTTGGCAGGCCACCTATCTTCCCCCGTGGCAGCGTCAAAAAACCAGTGGTCGATGCAGTCGTGGGAGTGGGCACAATGACAGTGCACAATTTCGCCCAGCAAGCCCTCCCTTTTCATATTCAGGAGGGCAAGGTTGTCTCTCCGGAAGCTCCAGTTTTCAAGCATCATGCAAGGGATACCCGTCTTTTCCGACGTTTCTGTAAGCCGCCAGCAATCGTCAACGGTCAGGGCAGCCGGCACTTCAATGCCCGGGTAAATCCCCCGCTCCATGGCATAAATTCCTATCGGTGCATGAGAATCCCAATAGGTGGCGATGATGACCGCATCCAGCTTCTCCTTGTCCAGCATCTCCTTCCAGGAAGAGTCGTTGTTCTGATAAACCCGTGGATTTTGTTTCCCGGCCTTCCGGCACTGCAAAGCCGACCTTTCAGCCCTGTCGCTGAACAGGTCACATACTGCGGTAATTTCGACATCCTCCATCCTTAAGAGTTCTGACAACAGACGGCTACCCCGGTTCCCCGTTCCGATCACACCCACCTTTACAGGCCCTCCGGCAATGGAAACCGCTTCTGATTCAGCCATAAGAGGATCGCCAATTCCTAAAAGCAAGGACGCAGAAAGTGTGTTTTTTACAAATTTCCTTCTCGACAGACTGTTCATATGAGTAATTTTTTCATTGGTTATGACAAACGACAATTAAGTTCAGCTGTAAATTTAAGTTTAAATTGCAGGTTTTCATTCCGGGAGATCTAAAATCAGACCTGCATTTTTCCGGTAATTTCCCGTTGAAGGCAAGTTACGGCAAAATGAGACTAAACCTCCCGCAACTTCACCGGAATATCCGGTTCTCTAAAGATGTTTTTTTTCATATCTTCGCCAAAGCTGTTCCACCAGATGCGGGAGGGATTGCTCAACCTAAGTCTGCCTTTTTAAAACCATGATATGAAAAAATTACTTCTTGCCACAACATGTCTTGCTTCGGCAGCAGCCTGTACGCAGGCAAAAAAGGAATCAACGGCGCCACCTCCGAATATCGTAATTATTTATTGCGATGATCTGGGATACGGTGATGTCAGCGCTTATGGCGCCACCCGGCTGAAAACGCCTAACCTTGATAGGCTGGCCAATGAGGGCGTCCGTTTTACCAATGGATATGCCACTTCGGCCACCTGTACGCCCAGCAGGTATGCGTTGCTGACTGGCCAATATCCCTGGCGGAATGCGGATGCGAAAATACTTCCCGGAACAGCGCCACTGCTGATCGATACCGCACAAATGACGATTCCTAAGATGTTAAAGGCGCAGGGATATCACACAGGCATTGTGGGGAAATGGCATCTGGGACTTGGCAGCGGGATGGTGGACTGGAACCGGAGGATCTCACCGGGACCCAACGAAGTCGGGTTTGAATATGCCTTTATCATGGCTGCAACCCAGGACCGGACTCCCACAGTTTTTTTGGAAAATGGACGTGTCTTCGGTCTGGATCCCGACGACCCGCTTTTTGTGGATTATGAGAAAAATTTCGAGGGAGAACCTACCGGTCGCGATAACCCGGAGTTGTGCAAAATGAAATGGCACCACGGACACAACAACTCCATTCACAACGGAATACCCCGTATTGGTTTTCAAAAAGGGGGAAAATCAGCCTTATGGGTTGATGAGGATATGGCTGACGATTTTCTGGAGAAAGCGCAACAGTATATTCAGGCAAACAAAAGCAAACCGTTTTTTCTCTATTACGCATTGCAACAACCCCATGTGCCCCGCACTCCCCATCCCCGTTTTGCCGGAACCTCCGGAATGGGACCACGCGGCGATGTGATACTGGAGGCCGACTGGTGTGTGGGTGAATTGATAAAAACGCTTGAAACAGAAGGTCTGCTTGAAAACACGCTGGTGATTTTTTCAAGCGACAACGGTCCGGTGGTGAATGATGGCTATTTTGATGATGCGGTGGAAAAACTGGGTGACCACACACCGTCGGGACCTCTGCGGGGCGGAAAATACAGTTTGTTCGAAGCAGGGACAAGGGTGCCGTTCGTCGCGTTCTGGAAGGGAAAGATTGAACCCACCGTGTCGGATGCGATAGTTTCGCATGTAGATTTATTCTCATCACTGGCAAAACTGGCAGGCAGCGAAACGAGGGTTCCCGACAGCAGGGATTTGCTGGAAGTATTGATGGGTACAAGCAGGCAAGGCCGTGAAGAACTGGTACTGGAGGCCTCTTCCAGGACCGCTATGCGCAAAGGCGACTGGGTAATGATACCTCCCTATAAAGGGCCCGCAATTAATAAAACAGTAAATATTGAATTGGGAAATTCGCCTGAATACCAGCTTTACAACCTCAGGGAGGATATTGGCCAGCAGAACAACCTGGCGGAACAGGAGCCGGAGAAACTTCAGGAGATGATAAAAGCCTATGAAGTCATTCGTGGCAGCAAAACTCAAAAAGTAGAACAACTGGAACTTAAATGACCTGTAAAATCTGCCACAAAAGACCGGATTTGTTACCTGGATGGGAAAAACGCACAAAAAGAGCAGTCATCGGCGGAGCAAACTGACCATCCCCTGAAGGTATACACAAAGGCCTGCGGCATAGCCGTTTATTTGCTCCAAGCAGACAAACTGTCAAACAAGTCAGAAACTCCGCCGGGAGGTGGTCAATGTAGGCGTTTTGTCCAAGACATGAACAGCTCCCGGTTTTGATTTAACTACACACCCACCTTAGGTACAGCTTGTTTTATCAGATGTTTTGCTTAAATTTGTAAGAAAAGAGCGCCGTGCCTAAAATATTTGAATAC
>CAYYJE010000155.1:0-1422 GCA_964472165.1 uncultured Prolixibacteraceae bacterium
GGGCAGCTTACCCTTTGGTAATCAAAGCGATCAGAGCCCCTGAATGGGGCTTCTGTATGGTTGAAGGGGTGTTAACGACAACTTCGTACATAAACTGCATATTGGTCGAAAGCCACCTTTAGGGGCCCCGATAGCCATCGGGATTGGGGGGTCAGGCTAACCACGGTCAAAAGTCCTTTAGTCGGTAAGGAGGTCAGATAGACCCAAGACTGGTACCGCTGCAGACATCTGTCGTTTCAAACGACTGCCAGCTTACCCCTGGTTGCAAACGAGGGGTAGTCGCAGGGGTCAGTGAGTCATGCCAAATTTTCACAAAAATCTCCTCCCGAATTTGCGTGATCTCCACTTTTTTCCGTATATTGAAGGGTTATTTTCCTTGTTCCGGAAGGAAACAAACCCTGTTTAACAGCTGACGCGGCAAGGGGCATATACCCCGGCAGACGGAAAGCAAACCACCATGTGAGGCTTCAGGCCCCGGATTTTCTCTGGAATTTCCGGGGATATGCGATTGGACAGTTGTGGCCAACCCCGGACGGGTGTGTCCGGATTGCAGTTTTTCCCATGCAGGAGTTTGCTTTACCACGCGGAAGCGACCGTTGCGGAAGGGAGGAGGGCCATGGACCGGGAATGCGGATTCCCTTCACCGTATTCCTGTGGGGCTTCCTCCCGTGGATGATCCTCTCCCCGAAGGGAACAGGCAGCGGCGGGATGCCCCTGCACTCCCTCCCTGCTCCCCTGGCCCTTGTTTCCCAACCGGCCGACCGCATTGACTGTGAGGACCATGTGGTCAGCTTCACAGTGGGGGTCTCCGGAGGCACCGGTCCCCTTGTCTTCACCTGGCAGCGACAGCGGCCGCTGGAAGGAACTTTCACCGATATCCCTCCCGGCTCACCCGGCATCAGCTATCCCTTGCCGGGAATCCTCCGCGTCGACAATGTGGGAGGCTACGAAAATCCCGGAGGCTCCCTTTACCGGGTAGTGGTCAGCGACGGCATCACCGTGGTCACCTCCAACGCCGCCCTGCTCACCGTCAACGAAATCACCGACATCATCCCCTCGGTGGCTTTTCCCTCCAAAACCCGGGTCATCCTCTGCCAGGGAGCTGACTTCTCCTATACCGTCACCACCGCAGGCACCCCTCCCCTCGCCTTCCAGTGGAAAAAATACCTCTCCCCGGGAGTGTGGGTCAGCGTCACCGACAACGGCGTCATCTCCGGCTCGCAGGGACCGGCGCTTACCTTCACGGGTGCCACCCCTGCAGAGTCGGGACGGTACAAGGTCAACATCACCTTTTCCTCCTCCACGTCGGACTGCCATGTGGAGAGCGACAGCAGGGAAAGGGTTCTGGTCATCCAGGCCACACCGGAAGCACCGGTGATCCCCTCTCCCGGAGCCGTCTGCATGGGAAGCACTCCCCCGGAA
>CAYYJE010000155.1:1522-5307 GCA_964472165.1 uncultured Prolixibacteraceae bacterium
GCCGACGAGGTGACCGTGGAAGCCGGGGGTGCACTGACCGTGGAAAACGGGGTCACCTTCACCCATTCCGGCGCCTCCCCGGCCAGCGCACTCCAGGTCGACGGGAATGCCACAAGACAGGGATCCCTGGTGGTCAGAGGACTGTTCAACGGACTCATCCGCTGCCGCAGGCATTTCGATCCCGCACGGTGGACCATCATGGCCTCTCCCCTGAAAGTCACGGAGGGATTCCAGGACAATGCTCCCGCCATCCGCTTTGACGACGTCAATCTTGACTTCGACCTGGCCTGGTACCAGGAGCTGGGAAACACCGGATGGCAGTACTTTACGGCAATACCCGGCAAACTCGAACCGGGGAAAGGGTATGTGGTGCGCACGAAAGCCACCGCCACCCCGGAAGATGGAATCCTCACCTTCACGGGAACCCTTAACGGCGTGGTCAACGATACCGTAAGTCCCATGGTCTGGAGATCAGCTCCGCGGCACGGCTGGAACGCCATCGGCAATCCCTTTACCTCCGCCATCGGGATCACCACCTCAGCACTCACCCCCGAAAACTTCCTGACCCGGAATGCGGTCCTCCTCGAGGACAGCTATGGCGCCGTTTACCTCTGGAACCAGACCGGTCCCTACGACGGATCGCAGCAGTACTACAAAGCCATCGGCAATTCAGGCTATAACTTTCAGGGGTTCTCCTTTTTTGAGGGGGCCGATCCCGACTACCTCCAGTCGGGACAGGGATTTCTCATCAATGTGAGGGAGAATGGCAGGGCGCTCTTTTCACGCGAGATGCAGCTCCATGCACCCGCGGTGAAACTCAAATCCGCGGAGCAAAGCTGGCCGGGACTTGTCCTCACCGCCCGCCAGGGAAACCGGGAAAGGCAGACGGTGGTGGCCTTCCACGAAACGATGACCACGGGACTCGACAAGACTTTTGACGTCGGACTGCTGTCTTCAGACAACTTCCGGCTCTACACCCTTCTTGTCGGCGGAGGGAATTCCACCGGGATGCAGGTCCAGTGTCTCCCCGCCGACCGTTACGGAGAGCTTGTTGTTCCGGTAGGAATTGACCTGCCGCCAGGGGGCGAAGTCGCCTTTGGCGTGAAAGGGGTTTTCCTTCCCGGGAAGTGGATCCCCTTCCTGGAAGACCGGCAGCGTGGTGTTGCCGTGCCGCTGGGAGAAGGAGGCGGGGAATATTCCGTGGTGCTGCCGGCGGGGAGTTACGGGACAGGCCGGTTCTTCCTCCGCTTCGGGGAGCGGCAGGTCACCGCCTCGCCGATGAAGCTGTTCAGGGGAGATCCGGAGAGCCGGGAATCCCGGGTTGCCGTCGCGGTCGAGGGAGGGAAACTGGTTATCGGGAACGGGGGAGACCATACCCGGGCGGCACTGTTTGACATCACCGGGAGGATGGTTTTGGAATTCCCGGTAGAAAGAGGCTGCCGGGGAGAGATACCGCTTCCCCGGCTCTCTGCAGGGATTTACCTGTTGCGCCTGGGCGGGGGACGCGAACCGGAGACGGTGAAGGTGACGGTCTGGTAAAAATGAAGGTTCCAGGGTTCAAAGCCTGCGGCGTTCAAGGGTTCAAAGGCACTGCGTGCCGTTCAAAGTTGTTGCAGGGTTCCAGGTTCCAGAGTTCCAGGATTCGCTCCGTGATCTGGGAAAATATTTTACCACTGATTTGCACAGATTGAAACAGATTGCACAGATGCATGGTGTTTAAATTCCCTTCTGGCTCCGGACAAACCCAGACAACACTGACAACACTGACAACCCTGACAACACTGACAACCCTGAGAACCCCGAGAACCCCGACAACCCTGAAAACATCGACAACCGCGGCAACCTTTGGCCGCCGTAGCTTGCGTGGGATTAGGTGCAGAGGCGAAGGAGGCTTACAACCCTGACAACATCGTGTGGAAGGCGAGAAGAGCGGGTGAAACCACTCCGACATGCACGACCCCGTTTTAGACTCAGGCGGGACCACCCTTCCTCAGCCGGGGAGGGGGACGGGTTAGATCCAGTGACATGACACTTCAGGAGAGGAGGGGAAATGTTCAATCCTGCAGCCTAATCTGAACAATCTTCATTACCTTTGTGCATATAGAAGAAAATCCAATGGGAAAAGTTGAGAAAAGGGAACTTCTTGAAAAACTGATGTGGGATTACAATTTTCCACCGGAAGAGCTGGAAGCAGTGCTGGAAGGCCGGAAATTACAGATCGGGCATTACACACGATCAACGCTTTTTCAAAAGATAATCGAGACTTATCCCTGGTTTACGGTTATGGAACTTTTCCCTCCCAAAGATATCCGTCAGTTATTAACGAAAGATTTGATCCAAAAACTCAGGGCTCCGTCTTTAAGAAAAAAATACGAATTTGTTTATGAACGATTACAGGAAGTTATACCAACTACAGGATAAATTTCTGAAATGGTGGCAAACACAGGAATATCCATTTTACCTCACAGGTGGAACAGCACTCGGCCGTTTTTACTTGAATCACAGGTATAGTGAAGACCTTGACTTCTTTTGTAACGCCAATCCTGAGTATAGTTTGTTCATCGCCGCTTTGAGAAATAAAATCTCCGGTCATTTCGCTTTAAACCAAAAGGAGTCACTTTTTGCAGATGAATATACCCGGTTTTATATCGGTGATGAAAATCAATTTCTGAAAATTGAATTTGTTAATGATGTAGATTATTATCCAGGCGCTCCATCGAAATTTGAATTTGGCTGGATTGACACTCCTTTAAACATACTGTCCAATAAATTAACAACAATTATCGGAAGGGATGAGCCCAAAGATATCTTTGACATTGTATGCATCTCGTTGAACTATTCATTTGTCTGGCCAGATATATTTTACCACTCAAAACAAAAATCGGTGATCAATGAAATCGATGTTGCAAACAGGCTTTATGATTTTCCTGTTGAATGGCTGGAAAATGTAAACTGGTCATTTTCATCACCCGACCTTTCGGCTTTTCAAAGGAACATCCGTTTAGTTGCAGACGATTTTTTACTTGGCAGAGTCAACACATTGGGAATTAATAAGACTCCTTTAAACCTGGCACAACCCAAAATAATTGCATTACCGGATAAATAAAGTCCACCCCTCCTCGTTTGAGGTCTGATTTCAGTTCTTCATTACTCTGGAGCCGGTAATCGGGGCATTAAAGGTGTAAACGGAATTCCGGGTTCATTTCAATCCCGATTTTTTCCGAAGTTTTGCGGCTATAAGTTTACGGTCAGCAGGTGACCCTGTCGATTTGACCAGTAACTTCAGGAAAACCGCCGGGGCATAGAGATACTCATGGTAAAAATAATCGATCCCCGGATGATCGAGCAGGAACAACTCCTTCCTCCATCCCAATTTCAAAAGGCCGCTTTCCTTCACTTCATGCCACTTTCCGGATAGTGTGGTTCCCGTCACCCTTTCCACCGTCTGGGCATAACGGATATAATTCTTCCTCCATTTTCCTGCAGGCATCTCAGCAGGCTCCGCAGGATGAAGCCGGGTAAGCAGGTAAAAGTCAAAGGCTCCCTTGAGCGTTCCGGAGGAAGCCAGCGATCCCCTGGACATCCGGTGTTCGTGGAGGAAAACCAGTAAGCGGGCATGACGGGGAGCGGCCACCAGGAGAGATCCGGCGGGAACCGCTTCCCGCGTCACCTCCCCGGCTGTGATCAGACTGTCGTACCCCTCATGGACCGGGGAACGGTGGATTTCCAGCGTGGCCACCTCCGCCGGATGGTACATCGGCGGCAGATGGTGGTGGTCGGTGTAC
>CAYYJE010000156.1:0-5281 GCA_964472165.1 uncultured Prolixibacteraceae bacterium
GCCCAGGCTACCAGTTTGGCAGTGTTCCGGCAGTGGGTTTTTTCAAGGATATTGGCACGGTGCTTTTCAACGGTCCGTTTACTCAGAAAAAGTTTTTCGGCGATTTCACCGGCTGAAAATCCCAGGCAGATCAGTTCCACAATCTGGATTTCCCGATCCGACAAAATTTCATCGCGGATGGCAGGGCGGTGGGTAACCAGGGAATAGAGCATCTCTTTGGAAAAACAATTTTCCCCCCTTTTCACTTTGCAGATAGTGTCTGCCACCTCATCGATGTCGCTGTCTTTCCGGAGAAATCCCTTGGCCCCGGCCTGGATCATCCTGAGGTAATATTCCTGTTCCCCGTACATCGACAAGGCGATGATCCGGATATCCGGATGGAGGGCTATAGCCCGGCTCGTAGCTTCCACCCCATCCATCACGGGCATGGAAATGTCCATTAAAACCACTTCCGGAATCTGAGACTCCATCTTTTCCAGGAATTCCGCCCCATTTGAAGCCTCCCAGATTACCCGGAACTGGTAACTGCTTTTAGAAAGGAGAGAAACAAGTCCCTCCCGGAACAAGGTATGGTCGTCGACCACTGCGATACTCGTTTCTTCCATCTTTTTGGTTTGTTATTTGTGGCTATTCCCTTGCTGCGGGTTCAAAATTACAGGTTATCAATACAGAAAAACCATACTCCTCCGAAGGATTCAGCTCAATCTTTCCATTGATTGCCCGAAGCCGTGATTCAATGTTGGACAATCCCATCCCCGAATGACCCGCCAAGCTCTTACCGGGAGGCAGTCCCTTCCCGTTGTCACGGTACTGGATGAAAAGGTATCCACCTGCCTGCCTCAACCTGATGAGAATGGCTGTGGCACCCGAATGGAGCAGGGTATTGTGGATCAGTTCGCACAAAACGCGGTAGAGGGCAATTTCAATACTGGGATGAAACCGGTTGTCACCGATATTTCCGTCAATATCAATGGAAATCACCTTGCTCTCGGAGATTTTTCCGGTGAATGCCTTCAGGGCACTCAGAAGGCCAAAACTCTCCAGCACATGGGGGCTCAGGTTATTGGAAATTTCCCGGACAGCCATAATTGATTCATTGGCTACCTGCTTCATGTTCCGGATTAAATCCTGCTGTCCGTTTTCTTCGTTGCAATTGAGGGCTGAAATCGACATTTTCAGGTTGGAAAGCAACGGTCCCAGCCCATCGTGAAGCTCTTTGGCGATTCGTTTCCTTTCGGTCTCTTCAGTACGGATAATGGCTTCCAGAACCTTTTTATCCATTTCATCCCTGAGCATGTCAGCTTCCCTGATCTTGTTAAAAATCTTGTTAATGAAGACAATTCCCACGAGCAAAAAGAGGGAAATCAGGACTCCCATCCAGCTTATCGCCAGTCCGAAGGTGCTCTCGACAATGACTCCGTCGACAACCTGGGGTAGTTCATACAGGAGCCGTACAGCCATCATCAGGAAAGCCGCCGAAATCAGGATCCACGAAATATTGAAGCGCGTCCGTTTGATCAGTCCGATGGCAATCAGCGCAGTAGCCACCTGCATGAATACCGACAGAAGAAGTGCGATTTTCAGATACATAATATTTGAATGTCAGAAAATTAGAGTATCAGAATATCAGAGTCCGGAATCCGCCTTCCGAAATCCGAAATCTCAGCCCGTGGTTCCTTCGAAGACGAATGCAGCAGTACCCCGGAGCCAGATTTGGGTAAACCCGTTTTCACTCTTCACGAACGATACGGCCAGTTTCCCGCCTTTGGCAGTGACCTGGAAATTTCCATCAGAAATGCCGGACAGAAGGGCTGCACTGAGGGCGGATGCGGTGATTCCTGTGCCGCACGCCAGGGTTTCAGCCTCCACCCCCCTTTCGTAAGTATACACGGTAAGGTGGCCGGCATCCATCTTCACGAAGTTGACGTTGGTGCCTGTTTCCCTGAAGCGGTCGCTGTAACGCACAGCCTTTCCCTCGGCGAACACATCAAGGCCTTCCAGTGTGTCGACAAACCTGACAAAGTGGGGCGATCCCGTATCCAGAAAATATTCGTTGCCGTTGGCCTCCACCCTGGTCACATCCGACATCTTCAGACTGATATCCCCGTCCTCCTCAAAAATGGCTTCATGAGCACCATCGACAGCCATAAAGGAGGTCCTTTGCCCTACAATTCCCAATTTCCGTGCAAAAGCCGCAATACATCTACCCCCATTTCCGCACATGCTTGCTTCCCTTCCATCGGAATTAAAATAGCGCATTTCAAAATCGAATCCGGGACAATTCTGCAACAGCATAAGTCCATCGGCCCCTACGCCAAATCTGCGGTCGCACAACCAGGCAATGTGTGAAATATTGTCAGCTTCAAATGTCAGATCTCGATTGTCCACAATGACAAAATCATTGCCGGCTCCATGATACTTGTAAAAATGAATGCTCATTATCAGATATTTCAATTATGAAAGTGCAAAAATACATTTTTTCAAAGCGTTTCTTTTAACAATTCACCGGGTTGGCTGTTAAAATATGTAAAAAAGTCGATTTATGCGGCTTAAGTTTGAAACAGTGGCAAAATTTTTGCGTTATTAAAGGACTTGAAAATAATGTTAAATTTTTAAAGCGATTCAACCATGAAAAAAGTATTAAAATATGGCTGGGGATTTTTTATGGTCCTGGCTGCAGCATTCCTGGCAGTATTCGTCTATTCCAGGTATTTTGAAAAACCACAGGTAGTCACGGTGAAAGAGACTCCGGCGGTAAGGTATACCGGTTTTCCCGGGGAGGAAGCTGGATTGCCTGACCTCACCTTCGCCGCCGAGAATACTGTCAATGCGGTGGTACACATTATGACCCAGGCCATGCGGGGCGGATGGTCAAGCGGAAATCCATGGCTTGACTTTTTCGGATACAGGCAGGAGCCCCAGATGGCGCAGGGATTCGGATCGGGTGTCATCATGTCGTCCGACGGTTATATTGTTACCAACAACCATGTGGTGGAAGGCGCCCAGAACATCAAGGTGATCCTGAACGACAAACGCGAATTTGAGGCGCGCTTGATCGGGGCTGACCCGACCACTGACCTGGCAGTGCTGAAAGTGGATGAGAAGAACCTCCCCTTCCTGAAATACGGGGATTCCGATGCCCTGCAACTGGGTGAATGGGTACTTGCTGTCGGGAATCCCTTTAACCTGACTTCTACGGTAACGGCAGGAATTGTGAGTGCCAAGGCCAGGAACATCGGGATCAATACCGACCGCTCGAGTATTGAATCGTTCATCCAAACCGATGCAGCCGTCAATCCGGGCAACAGTGGAGGTGCACTCGTGAACCAGCAGGGAGAACTGGTAGGGATCAATACAGCCATTGCCTCACGAACCGGCTCTTATGCAGGATATTCGTTTGCCATCCCCACCACCATCGTCAGGAAAGTGGTAGAAGATATCAAAAAATTCGGGGAAGTCCAGCGTGCATTGCTCGGAGTGGAAATCATCGGGGTGGATGCCGAGGTAGCCAAAGAATACAATCTTTCCAAAATTGAAGGAATTTATGTGGCCAATGTAACCGACGGCGGCGCTGCCCAGAATGCAGGAATCAAAGCCGGAGACGTGATAGTCAGCATTCAGGGGAAGAAGGTAAACACCAATGCCGAACTGCAGGAATCAATCAGCCAGTTCCGTCCGGGTGATGAAATAAAAGTTACTGTAAAAAGAAACGATTCTGAGAAACTATTTTCTGTCAAGTTGCGTAACAAGTTAGGCGATACAGCCATTGTCAGCAGCGATTCAAACGTGATTCTCGGTGCAGAACTCGAACCCGTCAGCGATCGGGAAAAGGAAAAACTCCGGATCAACCGGGGAATCAAGGTCAAAAAGCTGGGTAACGGAAAGCTGAAGAGCGCAGGGCTGGTCGAAGGATTCATCATTACAGATGTCAACAAAAAGCCGGTGTATGAAGTCAATGAATTTAAAAGGGTACTTGCAAATGCGAGAGGTGGAATATTGGTTGAAGGAGTATACCCGAACGGAGAATTGGCCTATTTCGTGTTTGGTGTCAACTGACCACACTCCTCATACTGTTTATTAAACAATTTACGTTAATAATTTCATATTAAGACTGATTTAAGGTTTCGATATCCTTAAATGGGTTATATTTGCACTTTTTTTAAAATAAATTATGAGACAGCTAAAGATCACAAAATCAATCACTAACCGGGAGAGTGCGTCGTTGGACAAGTATCTTCAGGAGATCGGTAAAGAAGAACTGATTACTGTTGAAGAGGAAGTCGAATTGGCGCAACGGATCAAGAAGGGTGACCAGGAGGCTTTGGAAAAGCTGACACGGGCCAACCTCCGTTTTGTGGTTTCTGTAGCCAAACAATACCAGAACCAGGGGCTCAGTCTCCCTGACCTGATCAATGAAGGCAATCTCGGATTGATCAAAGCTGCCGAAAAGTTTGACGAAACAAGAGGATTCAAATTTATCTCCTATGCAGTATGGTGGATCAGACAATCGATTCTCCAGGCCTTGGCTGAACAGTCAAGGATTGTCAGGCTCCCGCTCAACCAGGTGGGTTCCCTGAATAAAATCAACAAGGCCTTCTCGAAGTTTGAACAGGAGCATGAGCGGAAACCCTCCGCTGAAGAACTTGCCGACACACTGGACCTGCCCGCAGACAAGGTCGCCGACACCCTTCGTGTGTCGGGCCGCCACGTCTCCGTCGATGCCCCATTTGTCGACGGCGAGGACAACAGCCTTCTCGACGTGCTGGTCAACAGCGATTCACCCAATGCCGACCGCAGTCTGATCCAGGAATCACTCGCGAAAGAGATCAGCCGTGCATTGACCACGCTTACCGAAAGGGAAAGCGACATAGTCCGCCTTTTCTTCGGAATCGGTTGTCAGGAAATGACACTTGAAGAGATCGGGGAACGCTTCGGCCTCACCCGTGAAAGGGTCCGGCAAATCAAAGAGAAAGCAATCCGTCGCCTCCGTCATGCTTCACGAAGCAAACTATTGAAAACCTACCTGGGTTGATATTTTGTTCATTTAAATAAAAAAAGAGAGGCTGCCTTCCGGCAGCCTCTTTTTTTATTTGATGAGTTCCACACTTCGCTTGACGAACTTATCGAGGTCGGCCCCTTTCAGCAACCCATTCGCCAACAGGGCAAGGTCGACCAATTGTTTGGCAAGTTTATTCTGCTTTCCGAAATCTTTCAGCTGATTCCTCTTTTTCTCCTCCAGATCCGAAAGTCGCTTCCTTACCTCTTCCAGCTTCTCTTTTTC
>CAYYJE010000157.1:0-5234 GCA_964472165.1 uncultured Prolixibacteraceae bacterium
TGGCCGTGCTGGCCATTGATCCAAGCAGTGAACGGTCAAAGGGCAGCATCCTCGGGGATAAAACCCGTATGGAAGAGCTTTCAGGTGACCCCAATGCTTACATCAGACCCAGTCCTTCAGCAGGATCACTCGGGGGAGTGGCCCGAAAAACCAGAGAGACCGTCGTGCTCTGTGAAGCAGCCGGGTTTGATACCATTTTTATTGAAACTGTGGGAGTGGGTCAAAGTGAGACCGCTGTCCACTCCATGACCGATTTTTTCCTGCTCCTGATGATTGCCGGTGCCGGTGATGAACTTCAGGGGATCAAACGGGGGATCATGGAAATGGCTGATGTGGTCGCCATCAACAAAGCCGATGGACTGAATGTGGAAAAGGCTCAACTGGCAAAGATCCAGTATAAAAATGCACTCCATCTGTTCCCAGCCAAAGATTCGGGTTGGGAACCCGGAGTTATGACCTGTTCAGCCATGGCCAAAACAGGTATTGCTGAAATCTGGCAGACAATTCAGACACACCATGCCCTGATCAGGGCCAATGGTTTTTTTGAGCACAACCGGAATTTGCAGGCGCGTTACTGGATGTTTGAAACCATCAATGAGCAGCTTCGCCAGGGTTTTTACAACAATCCAGATTTGAAACCTATGCTTGCCGACATGGAGCAAAAAGTTCTCCGGGCGGAGGTCAGTTCCTTTGAGGCTGCCCGTCAACTCCTTGAAATCTACCATGCCAGGGATTGAAACCGGCAGACACTAAAGGTGAGAGACCCGGTCAGGGGGTGATGGATTCTTCCTCTTCGTTGTTTTTCTTCTCTCTTTTTGGCAGCAATCCTGGTGAAAAATTGATTCCGAAAGCGACTGAAGCATCCTGGACTTTTTTGTAGTCAAAAACGTCCAGAAAATTGTCGGCTACGGCGTACAGATCCATCCAAGGCAGGAAGCGCAACCTGATTCCAAGCCCCAGGTTGTCATAATCGCGTGCTGCAGTATAGCTGACCGATGTGGAAAGCATCCTTCCCACATAGCCGTTCAGGGAAAGGGTGGCAGACGGCAGATTCATGCCCTGGTAAAATGTGTTGCGGAACAGAAATCCGGTGTTCCACCTGGGTGACAGTTTATACCGGGCTGCCAGAAACAGGGTGGAGGGGATGTTCATTTTCAGAACCTGGTCCTTGTACACATTGTAGGTGGAGTCGATCAGCGGGATGTCAAACTCTTCATCCATGTCGATCAGGTAAGTGGTGTCGCGGAGTGAGAAACGGTAGGCGTTTTTCTTCCAGACCGACTTTCCCAGGTCGAGCACACCGGCCGACAGCGTCAGGTTTTCACTCAGGTCATAATTCGCGGCAAGGTCCAGTGCAAATCCGGCATTTTCGAAGAAGTCTGAAGGGCCGAGATCTTCTTCCCAGCCTTCTTCAAAAAGATCTTCCGAAGTCTCATATTTGCCATCTTCCCGTATGGCCCGCGGATTGATAGGTACGGGTAATCCAATGGTGATGTCTCCCTTGAATCTTCCCTGGAACATATTTGGGCTGATCTCATCCCCTTTCAGCATGAAGTTGTCGGTGGTCACGCCTCCCAAAGCCCCTGTCAGCTTAGGGGAAACACCAACGGTGAGCCTTTCCCCGAACTGACGTGACCAGGTCATTGCCAGTTGGGTGAACATGTTGAGCCGCAACATGGCGTGGTCGATGTCAATGGGGAGGTTTTCCCGCATCTGATCTGCGTCTTCGGAAAGGTAGAGGATTTCGGGAGAGACCTTCATCTCCATGAAATTCCGCTCGCTGGCGGAAAAGGAAAAATAACCTTTGCGGGTTTTAAATCCAAAGGAGAAGAGGTTGGTCCGGGTTTCCGCGAAAGTCTCATTGTAATCACCGATCGATCTGATGAAGGATGCAGGGTTGTACCCTTCCATATCCCTGTCGTCAAGATAGTCGATGAACTTTCCGACATTAAAACCTGAATTGTACACATTTAACTGGTTGTTCCCGATTCCCGGAAGTGAGATGAAGAAACTGACTTCCGGTGCCGAGGCAGGATTCAAGGAGAGGGTTTGCGGAAGGTGATCCATAAAGAACATGGTGTTCTGGGAACGTGCATTAAATGAAAAAAGTGCGGCAAAAAGCAGCATGCAAAGGGGAACTGTTCTTTTCATAATTTCGTGGTTTACAAAAGTGAAGGTAGCGAAATTATTAAAACAGCGATGACTTACAAGAAATTTTTTGAGGATGTTAAATCATTGATTTAAAAGCGGGGGAGGTATAACGGAAGTTGGGAAGTGGTGGGCGGTGAGGGATTCGAACCCCCGACCCTCTGGGTGTAAACCAGATGCTCTGAACCGACTGAGCTAACCGCCCTTAAAAAGCGCTGCAAATATAGAAGCTATTTTCAGTTCTGCAAAAAAAGATTTCCAAAAAGGTCATAATATTTCAGCGACTACGAAATTGCTGCCTCCCACAAACACAAGATCTTCCTTTTGAGCAGCGGCTTTTGCAGCTTCGAAGGCTTGTCTTACTTTGGGGTATGATTCTCCCAGCAGACCCGATTCTGCCGCTTTATCCCGGAGGTGGCCGGCTTCCATCGCCCTTGGAATGTTGGCTTTTGTAAAATAGTAAGTCGCTTCTTTGGGAAGCAGCGGAAGGATTTTGGAGACATCTTTGTCGGCAACCACCCCCAGGACGAAGTGAAGTTTACGGTGGGGAGTCTGCCTGATTTGGGATACCACTTCCCTGATTCCGTCTTCGTTGTGCCCGGTATCACACACAATCAGCGGATTGTGTCCGATGATCTGCCACCTCCCCTGAAGTCCGGTAAGGGTGGTCACTTCGGAAAGTCCCCGGTACACCGCCTTGTCGGGAATCTTCCACCCCGACTCCCTGAGGAGTTCCACGCTTTTCAACACGGCCGGTATGTTGAACCGCTGGTACAATCCCGGCAGGTCTGTTTTCAGGTCCTTGTAAACCAGGGTATCGTGACGGCGGAAGTTGAGAATCTGTTTTCCGTCGGTGTCCTTCATGCTGTAGGAAGCCTGGTACTCCAGCCCGGCAAAGAAGAGTGGCGCTCCTTCCCGTTCAGCCCTTTTCCTGAAAACATCCGCCGTTTCCGGCTGGTACTGGCTGATGACCACTGGAATGCCTGGTTTAATGATCCCTGCCTTCTCTCCTGCGATTTGTTCCAGGTTCGTTCCCAAAAGCGGAACGTGGTCGTAACTGATGTTGGTGATCACGCTTATCAGCGGGTTGATGATATTGGTAGAGTCCAGCCGGCCGCCAAGTCCGGTTTCGATAACCGCGATGTCCACTTTCTTGCGGGCAAAAAAGTCAAAGGCCATGGCGGCAGTCAGTTCAAAAAAGGAGGGTTCGACACCTGCAGTCTGGTTCCTGATCCTGAATGCTTCCACCCAACGGATCACTTCGGCGCGGGGTATCACTTTTCCGTTGATCCTTATCCTTTCCCTGAAATCCTTCAGATGGGGCGAGGTGTATAACCCGCAGCGGAATCCCGCAGATTGAAGAACAGCTGCCAGCAAGTGCGATACAGACCCCTTCCCGTTGGTTCCTGCAATGTGGAGCGTGGGATAGTGACGGTGCGGCGATCCGTACATGTCGTCCAGCAGGAGCGTGTTCTCCAGCGAATTCTTATAGGCTGCCGGGCCGGTCCGCTGAAACATCGGAAGCCGGTTGTAGAGGTAGTCGAGGGTTGCTGAGTATCGGTCCATCATAAACTTATTAACCGTTGCAAGTTTATTAAATTCCTGAAAAGCGTGGTATTAATGAGTCCGGTTTATTTATTTTTACCCAACCAAAATTTTGCATAATGGCCAAAAAGAAACAAACCAGTAAGATTTTTATTCTCGACACCAATGTGATCCTTCATGATCACACCTGTATTTACCAGTTCGAGGAAAACGACATCGTGTTGCCTATCGTCGTGCTTGAGGAACTGGACAAATTCAAAAGGGGGAATGACCTGATAAATTACCAGGCCCGTGAATTTGTAAGGCTGCTGGATGATATCGTGGGCGATGAGTTGTTCAACGGAGGGAAATCATTGGGCCCGGGTTTGGGAAAACTCCGGATTGAAACCGGGAAGCCCTATTCGGAAGAGTTGAGGAATTCATTCCATGAAGATATTCCCGATCACCAGATCCTGTCCATTGCAGAGTATACGGCGAAGCAGAACAAGGAGCGTAAAACCATTTTGGTTTCCAAGGATATCAACCTGAGGATGAAAGCCAAATCGCTGGGGATTCAGGCTGAAGATTACAAGTCGGACCAGGTTCACGACATCAACATCCTGGAAAAGAGTGTGGCATCTTTTGACAATTTCAATACCACCCTGATCGACAAGCTTTATCACGAAGGTTCGTTCAGCATGTTGGGGGTTGACTGGTCGTACCAGCCGGAAGCCAATGAATGTTTTATCCTGAAGGGGGGGAATTCAAGTGTGCTGGCAAGGTATGACGGTCAGAGCAAATCAGTACGCCGGCTGGAGAAAAAAACGGTGTACGGCATCAAACCCAGAAATGCGGAACAGACCTTCAGCATTGATGTACTCACCGATCCGGAGATTAAGCTTGTGGCTCTCACTGGAAAGGCCGGGACAGGAAAAACCTTGCTGGCGCTGGCCGCGGCCCTCGAACAGCACAAACAATTCGAGCAGATTTTACTGGCCAGGCCAATTGTGGCACTGAGCAACCGTGACCTGGGATTCCTTCCGGGTGATGCGATGGAGAAAATAAACCCATATATGCAGCCCCTTTACGACAACCTGGGCGTCATAAAACATATTTTCAATCCCCGCAGTACCGAATATCAGAAAATTGAAGAACTTCAGAAGGAAGACCGGCTCGTGATCACCCCGCTGGCTTATATCCGGGGCAGAAGCCTTTCCAACGTCTATTTTATTATCGACGAAGCCCAGAATCTTACCCCCCACGAAATCAAAACCATTATCACCAGAGCAGGCGAAGGGACCAAGATGATATTTACCGGTGATTTACAGCAAATTGATTCACCATACCTCGATATAAAATCGAACGGACTGGCTTACCTTACCGAAAGAATGAAAGGGCAGGAAATCTTTGCCCACATCAACCTGTTGAAGGGTGAACGCAGCTTCCTCGCTGAACTGGCCAGTGATCTGCTTTAAATCTCCGTTTTCCTTTCTTACCTTTGCACCCTAATCTAAGATGATGGAATACCAGGGTAAGAAGGTAGCGCTGGAGACGCTGGGTTG
>CAYYJE010000158.1:0-4977 GCA_964472165.1 uncultured Prolixibacteraceae bacterium
TACTTCAACGAGTACGCCCACCACTGTGGCCAGCGTGGCTCCGGAGTTAAGTCCGAATAGGACAATGGCCACGGCCACTGAAAGTTCAAAAAAATTGCTGGCGCCGATCAGGGCTGCCGGAGCAGCAATGTCATGGGTAATTTTCCACCGGTAGGCCCATCCGTAGGCGACAAAAAAGATAAAGAAAGTTTGGATGACCAGGGGCACCGCAATCAGCAGGATGCTGAAGGGGTTTTTCAGGATGATATCCCCTTGAAAGGAAAAGATGATCACCAGGGTCAGGAGCAATCCCGAAATGGTGGTCCCGGTGAATTTTTTCAGGAAAACCTGGTTGAAATATTCCAATCCTTTCTGCCGGATGACCAAACGCCGCGTCAGCATGGCCGATAATAAGGGGATCACGACGAAAAGGACGACCGACAAGAGCAGGGTATTCCAAGGGATGGCAATGCCGCTGACGCCCAACAGGAAGGTCACAATGGGAATGAAAGCCACCAGGATGATCAGGTCGTTGATAGCGACCTGTACCAGGGTGTAAGCCGGATTTCCCCGGGTCAGGTGACTCCACACAAAAACCATGGCCGTGCAGGGGGCGGCACCCAGCAAAACAGCACCTGCAAGGTATTCTTTGGCCAATTCAGGGGAAATCCAGGCCTTAAAAATGACATAAAAAAAGAGCCAGGCAAAGCCAAACATGGTAAACGGCTTGATCAGCCAGTTGACCACCAAGGTGACCGTTAGCCCCTTCGGCATTTTTAAGGCATTGACAATGCTGCCAAAGTCAATTTTCAGCATCATGGGAAAAATCATGATCCAGATTAAAATAGCGATTGGAATTGAAACATTGGCGTATTCCAGTTTACCCAAAGTCTCCGGAACTAGGGGCAGTAATTTTCCGATCGCGATACCGGCGACGATGCATAAGGCTACCCACAGGGTGAGGTAACGGTCAAAAAAAGATATACCTTGTAACTTGCTCATAACTTGCGACATATAAGGAACTCTGCCGTTATCGAAACCAATTCAATCATTCCATCGTTCTATCAATCATGAAGAACATTTAGCTGCCGGTGCTGGCCCTTCACCATTTCATAAATGGAAATCAACAGGACAAGTACGATACCCAGATCAAAAATCGAGTAGGCGAACCTGACTAATGGATAGATGGCTTCAAATCTGATCATCATCAATCCGCCTGAGAGCGCGACCACGGTAAGGATTCCCATCAGGAATTTCCCGCATACCGTTCCCTGACGGCCTTGTTTTCGCATGAGCAGCCAGGTGTACACACCGGCCAGTAAGGCCAGCAAGGAGATGAGGAAGTGGTTTTTATCGAGGATCAACCGTTCCGGAAGCACAAAGGAACTTACGTCGGGCTTCAGGAAAACCAACAGAAACAATAGGCACAGGGCACCGTAAATCCAGGTGAGGATACCCGGAGTCAGGTGATAATAGCTCTCTTTTCTGTTGAGTGCCAGCAACAGGGAGATGAAAACGACGACTACCAGAAAGAAGAATGCCGGATACATCAGTGTCTTGACATATTGTTCCCTCACTGCGGAAGCAAAAACCGACCCTCCGCCCATGCCCAGTCTCACATACTGAGGTTCGTAAACCGGCAGGGCATCTTCGCCAAAGGGGTATTTCACAACCTGCCCGTAAAACAGGTCCGACTTCAGGGAATGGCAGTCAGTGCAGCCGTTCACCCCCAGTGCGGCATTGGCCGGAAATACATCATGGCTGTATTTGTACACCGACGCATAGGGGGAAGACTCCCAGGTCTCCATATCCATGGTCTGAAAATCATTACCGCTGAAGTAAATGCGGTCGTTGTTGACCCACACCATTTTCCTTTCCTTCAAGTCGTACCCGTTATCGGTCATAAAAGCGGTCACCGAATGGATGAAGGCGTCAATCTCTGCAGGACTGTTCACTTCAGGAATGGAATCGTTGTTGTCGTCTTTGATGAGGGCCAGTTCCGGATACTTGGCGTGATCCTTATTGTGAATGGTCCACATGGCATATATGTCTTTCATTTTGGGTTGGTGGAGCCCTTTCTCTCCATCTGTCCAGATTGCCGGCCAGGCACTGTGCACCGCATTCACCGGGAAGATCTGCCCTTTGTATTTCGCATAGGCGGGCACAAAGGGATCGGTGGGCTGATCCTTGGCCGTGAACTGGGTCAGCTCGCCGTAGTGATTCCAGTAGTTCATATGCTGGTCATAGAAGGTCCAGATGTACTTGGGTGGCGGCGAAATTTTCACCCCGGGATTGTATACATCGCTTGCCTGCACCAGGGCTGATTTGACTTTTCGTTCCGGAATATGGCACGTCTGGCAGGAAAGCTTGTCTAAATGGAGAGATGGCAGCCAGCTGTGTTTGGCAATGGGAGCATTCAGGTAGCCTGTCTCATGGCAGTCGCTACAGGTACGCATGGTGTTGTCGAGGTCGTTGCGGACAAATCCCGAAGGATCATCTCCCTTGCCGAACTGGTGGACCTCCTTTCCCCTGATCCTTACATCCATGGCCATGGAACCTGCCACATGACAATCGACACATTTCAGCCCTTTGGCCATATGGACATCGGTTTGCGCGGTGAAGGAAGCGCCCCTCTTTTTCCACTGCGGCTTGGAATGGCAATTCAGACAGGTCTCGTTTCTTGGTTCCCGTACCAGATGCATCGACACCATTCCGTCGGTACTGAATTTTGAGAGGTCCCAGGTCACTTTAACATCCGTGGAATCTTTGACAGATCCCTCTACGGTGGCCAGACCCGATCCTGCGGTAGCCATCCACCGGAAGTTCCACTTCGTTAAATGGTCATTTCTTAACTTGTAGTTGTATTCCGGCAGGTGGCAGAGATTGCAATCCCCTTCTGCCACCCCGCTGCGGTTCCAGTGGGCCTGGTAATAGTCGCCGTCAAAATCATTGACCCCCCCGGCCGTATAGCCTTTCGTTTCCATGTATTGGTCGTACCGGTTTCCGGCGCGGTCGTATTCAAATGATCCGCCCCCGGGATGACAAGTGCCACAGCCATTGGTAATAAAGGTAAAGGAAGTCATGTCCATCTCTTTGGCGGAACTGTTTTCCTTGTCCGACAGGTAGTTGTAAAGGGGGGCCGGACTGCACCAGTTGCCGCCGTAATTTCCCGGATGGGAAACCCACTGGTACCGGTCGGTCAGCACTTCGCTGGCCTCTTCATCCTTTCCCTGCTGGAAATGAAATCCCTCTGTGATCTTCGCATAATCGTGGCATTTCCCGCAGGTCTGCTTCGGCGAATAAGGCTTATCGGCATTGACCCCGTGCACGGGATCGATCAGGTTGCCCTCTTCATCATAGAGTTGGAAAGGAGGACAAACACCTGTGGAAGTCACCAGGTTACGGTCGACCTCCTTTTTCTCCTGCTCCAGACTACCCTGAAGGATTAATGTGATCAAAAACAATACGATCACAATGATGCCCATCGACAAGTAAGGTCTTTTGGTTTCCATAGGATATGGTTTATTGGTTTTTACATAGCTCCGAAGATCAATCCGGAAATGGTGGCCATGATGATCACCAACACAACGTATACCGCTGTTTTTTGGGTTCCGATGATGCCGCGGATCACCAGCATGTTGGGCAGGGAGAGAGACGGACCGGCCAGCAGCAGGGCCAGGGCCGGACCTTTTCCCATACCGGAAGCCATTAATCCCTGTAAAATGGGAACTTCCGTCAGGGTGGCGAAATACATGAAAGCGCCTACCACCGAGGCAAACAGGTTGGAAAACACCGAATTGCCCCCCACCAGTGCGGATATCCACTCGTTGGGGATCACTCCCGGGATGGAAATGCCATCGTGCGTTGATCCCAGCAGGAAACCTGCGATTACCACCCCAAAGGCCAGCAGGGGCATGATTTGCTTGGCAAAATCCCAGGCCGAAAGGGTCCATTCTTTATTTTCGGGATCGTTCTGATCACGCAGGGTAATTATGCTAAGGGCGGCGATGGCCACCAGCATGGGCACCAGCGGGGCCAGTTTGGCATTTTCAATCAGGGTAAAGGCCGGCACCGCGGATAAACCCGTCGCCACGATGGCTCCCACCACCCACTGCCACTTGATTTTCAGAATGTAAATCAGGGAATAACCCAGTACCAGTCCGAAGAAGGCGGTAATAGTCCATTTGTTGGCCCAGATAAAATACCAGGCACCGGTTGTCTCTTCCGAAGAAGGGGCTCCCCAGTTGGCAAAGACCAGGATCAGCACCAGGGTAAAAAAATGGAGGGAGGTTTGCCACATGGGCCGTTTTTCCGGCGGAGCTTCGAAATTCATCTGCTCCTCTTTTTTAGCTTTTTCCTCTTTCCGATAAATGATCGACATGATGGAGCCGATGACAACGGCAAAAACCACCGCTCCGATGGTCCGTGCCACCCCCATTTCAAAACCCAGGATCCTGGCCGTCAGTATGATGGCCAGAATGTTAATGGCCGGACCGGAATAAAGGAAAGCTATGGCGGGTCCCAGTCCGGCACCCCGCTTGTGAATGCTCGAGAAAAGCGGCAGGATGGTACAGGAACAAACAGCCAGGATGGTTCCCGATACCGATGCCACGGTATAGGCCAGCCATTTTTTGGCGTTGGCCCCGAAATATTTCAGCACTGCACCCTGGCTCACAAATACCGAGATCACCCCGGCAATAAAAAAGGCGGGCAAGAGGCACAGCACCACATGCTCCCTGGCATACCATTTTACCAGGTCAAAGGTGGCAGCAATGGCCGTATTGAAACGGGCACTTTCGATGGGCAGGAAAAAGGCCGCCGCGAAGACGACGATGATCCAGCCGAGGATCTTTAACTCTTTTTTGTTTTCCATATGCTAAATAATCTGTGATCCGGTGATTCTGTGATCCGGTGATCCTGTGATCCTGTGATCCTGTGATCCGGTGATCCGGTGATCCGGTGATCCGGTGATTCTGTGATCCGGTGATCCGGTGATCC
>CAYYJE010000159.1:0-4915 GCA_964472165.1 uncultured Prolixibacteraceae bacterium
TGATGGCGTAAAAGGGAGAGGCAGCCGTAAACTTCAAACCTGCACTGTTTCGTTGGGCCTTTACTGATTCGGGGTAGGCCATTATCAGCGGTTTACCCTGCCACTTAAACCACAAACCGGCATGTTTCCCGGGTTGGTAAAGTTCGTCGTACAATTCCACCATTGCTTCCATGGAACCTTCGGTAGGGCTGAAGGGCAGGAGGAAGGCGACCTGCGGGGTATTGACGCCTTCGGCACGGGCCTTTTCCCAGCACTCCATCAGTTTGGTGTAGGAGGTTTTCCAGGTCATACTCCCATTGGTGCAGTCGAAAAAGACCACGTCGATTCCGGCATCTGCCAGCATTTCCGCATGTTTGCGCAAAACCCATTCGTCGGTGGTCCGGTAATATCCGAAAAGGGGTTCGTCCCACCAGAATACTCCGCCGATGATCCCCCTCCATGCCGGGTGGTTGGCATCAAGGGCTGCTTCGGGATACTGATTCAGAATTTGGGTAATATTCAGGACTGGAGAAAAGCTGGCGAGGTCGTCGGTATGCCAGGTCCAGTAAAACAATGCGGCATATTTGCCCGGTTTGGAAGCTCCAGACTCCCTGTAAGAAGGTAGTTTGCGTCCCAGTGCATCGGTGGCGGGCAGGTTGGTGCCGGGATTGATTTCCGGGGATTGTGCAGACAACTGCATTTGGGAAATAGCTGTAAAAACCAGTATCAGTAGTAGTTCTCTCATAGACAGGTGAAGGCTTTTACAAATATATTTTAAACCGCTTAACAAGCTTCACCCTGGTTCCATTTATGCCAGGAAGTGTAACAATTATGCCAATAACTGCAAAAGTAAATACGGTTGTTGTCCGGAGTGGGTATTCCGGAACAACAACCGTATTGTAACTGGATTTTCAATTTTATACAGGCAGCATCTGAAAAGGGTGACCCTGTGCCGTAGGTCAGAGGTTGATTCCGATGCCTGCAAAGAGGGTGCGGCCCGGACTGCCAAAATTGTAACCTCCCGACTTGTCGGTCTTGTCAAAAATGTTGTCGACACCTGCTTTCACAAAGAAGCCGTTGTGAAAAACATGGGTGGTGGTGAACTTCCAGAGGGAAAAGCTTTCCAGATCCACCCTGGTGGTCTGGTGGGTGATGTCGTCCATCAGGTTGATTGACCTGGCCCCGTAATAGTTGCTCTGAAGGTTCAGGTTCAGCCCGTGAAGGCCGGAACCGATGTGGTAGTCGGCATTGAATTTCCCGCTGAAATTGCGGGCATTGTCAAAAACCTTGTTTTCCACTTCGTCATATTTGCGGGAAAAGGTCACCGATCCTGTGAAAAGGAGATTGCGGATCACCTTGGTTTTCAAAAGAATGTCAATTCCCTTCAGGGTGACATGGTCGAAATTACGGTATGCATATTCAATGATGCCTCCGGGTTTTACCGAAAACTCATCCAGGTTTTCCGTGATCATGTCGGTGATGTCGTTGTGATAGGCCGACACCGAGAAAGATACACCCTGCCGGGTATATTCCATCGACAGGGAAGAGTAGCGTGAAGTTTCCGGTTCCAGATCTTCAAAGCCAACCAGAAACATAGGCGGACCGGGTGCAGGTATCTTGAACGACATGTACTTTTCCTTCATGGAGGGGGTTTTATACCCCATGCTGTAGTTGCCCCTGAAGGTAAAATGCCAGATTTTGTACATCGCCGATACCTGTGGGGTGAAGTGCCAGCCATACCTGGAGTTGTTGTGGGCGCGGAATCCTCCGGTGAAATTGAGGTTGTTGACAAGTCTGATATCCTCTTGCGCAAAAACGATGAAGTCGCTGTTGCGTTTGTCTTCGATGTTGTTGCGTGCCGAGGTGAGGTTTTCGGTAATGTATTCGGTGCCTGCCGTCAGCTGGTTCCAGGAAGCAAGGGAAAAATTCCCGAGCAGGCGGGCACTGTTGTAAAGGTTGTCATAATCACTCACCAGTGAGTCGGGAGTGATCTTGTTCAGCAACTCATACCGGTCGGAATTCCAGCTCAGTGTGAGGTTGTGTTTCTGCCCGATAAACCAGGTGGCCCTTCCCCCATAGGTCAGGTCCTTGTTTTTCCGGTTGTACAATTCAGCAGCCGTATTGTCGCGGTTCTTGTTCATGTAGGAAAGATACCCTTCCAGCATCAGGCTGGCAGAGGGTGAATACCTGAGCTTCTCATTGAGAACGACGACATCCTCCCTCTCCTGCGTCCGGTAGGTGTTCCCTTCCAGCAGGTCGTACCCGTCGGTCTTGTCAAAAACCACAGAAGTCTGGGTGGAAAATTTACCGATTTTCGACCCGACATTGTACTGGAGGTTCTGGGTGTTGAATTTGGAAAAACGGGTGGAAATGCCATGGCTTAGTTTTTCTGCCGGATTTTTGGTGATGATGTTAATCACACCTCCCAGTGCATTTGAACCGTAGAGGGTTGAACCGGCACCCTTGACCACTTCAATCCTTTCCACGCTGGCCATGTTGATCCTGCTGTAATCGATGTCGCCATAAGTATCCCCGGCAATTCTTTCCCCATCGACCAGGAAGAGCATATATTGCGGATCGATGCCCTGGAGGGAAACCGATTTGCCGGTGGCCGTACTGGCAAATTCAATCCCCGGAACAGAAAGTTCAAGGGCTTGCGTAATGTCGGTGGCATCTTTGCTGATCAGCTCCCTGATTCCGATCGACTGGGTGAGGACCGGTGTGTTTTTCAGGCTCTTTTCCGTTCGCGTACCCGTAACCACTACCGCATTCAGGTCGACAGAGGTTTCTGTCATTTCAAAATCGAGGGTTACTGTCTGCCCGTTCAGGGAGAGCGGTTTCTCCACGGTTTCATAACCGAAGTAGGAGACCCTGATTTCATAGGTTCCATTCCTCAATCCGGTGATCGTGTAATTCCCCTGATCGTCGGAAGCCGTTCCTGCGGTACTGTTTTTTACCACTACATTGGCTCCTGCCAGCACTTCGCCGCCGGAGGAGGTGATTTTTCCTGTTACCCTGTTTTGCGCAAATGCTGAAGGGGAAATCCACAGGATGAGCGTCCCCCATATGAGAAGTTGTCTGTAAAAATTCATATCTGATTCTTGTTTGATTTTATTCCTCAAAATACCCAAAAGAAAGAAGCTTCCTGCCAAACCGGCAGCGAAACTGAAGGCCCCTGTCAAACAGGGAGGAAAGTCAGCACACGGAAGGGGGTGCCTTGTTCCGGGAGGGATTGTGAGGCCGGTCCGGACACCGGGGAGATAAGAGACAGACCCGTGCCGGAGGAGAATCCCCGGGAGCTACCCTGTCTGATTTCTCAGGAAGGAGTGCAAAAAGGGAAGTTATCCCTCCCTGGTCAGTATCAGGACCAGGTGAAAACTCCGCAACAGGTAATGTGATCGCGGAAGTAGTGCCGGAATCGGGCAACCCGGGTCCCTTACTGCCGGACAGCAGGAATACCAGCGGCAGCAATGCCGTCAGTAGGATGGGGAGGATCTGTCCTGAAACGCCTGCAAAAAACATGGTTGCACTTTTTTGAGGGGGTAAAGTTATTATTTTATTGAGATGACCACCTCAGTCAGTGATAGTTTCAGTCCTGATTTTTGTCTGGTGGAAACGTATATTGTAAAACATGTTATTTATCATGCTATAATTAATAAAATAGTTTATAAATTTGACCTGTCCAAATAAATTAATTACATAAATCATTCCATGAAACTCTTCTTCAAGGACATAGAAGATGTGAATCTGCAGAACAGGCAGGTTGCCCTGAAGCGGAAAATTGTGGCTTTGCTGAGTAAGTCGGGAAATTCACTGACGATTCCGGAGATTTGCAGAAGGGTAAAACTGAGTGTGCCCACGGGGACCAAGCTGATTAACGAGCTGATGGAGAGCCGGATCATCATTGAGACCGGTAAAATGGAGACGGAGAGTGGCAGACGGCCCAACCTGTTTACCATTGACAGGGATTATGCCTATTGTATCGGATTGGTGGTCCAGCTGAAGGGGCTTACCCTGAAGATTTTCAATCTGGGTATGGAGCAGGTTTACGGTAGCAGGGATAGTGGATTCATACTGGAAAACACGCCTGGCTGCCTGGATCAGGTGATTGCTTTTATCCGGGGCTCGGTGGAACAATCGGGAGTTTCCATGGAGCGGGTTTTAGGCCTGGGCATCGGGATTACCGGCCGGGTGAATTCCCTGACGGGTCAATCCTATAACTATTTCAATTTTCTCGAGAATTCGGTGACCGATTTCATCGGGAATCTTTTTCCTTTTCCGGTATTTATTGACAACGACACCCATGTGCTGGGGCTGGCAGTGCAGGTATTCGGCGAAGCCCGGAACCGCAAAAACTGTTTTGTGGTCAATTTAAGCAGGGGTCTGGGACTGGTGATGATTTCCAACGGGGAGATTGTGACCGGGGAGAACTATTTTGCCGGTGAATTCGGGCATATCCAGTTTGCCGATTCGGAGAGATTGTGTTTGTGCGGGAAGCGCGGATGCCTGGGTACGGAAGTTTCAGGATATGCGCTCGAGCAGAAATTCAGGGAGAAGACAGCCGCAGGGGAAGTTTCCCTTTTACCCGGAACGCTTGATCCCGAATCCATTCACTATGGAAATATCATTGATGCTGCAAATGAAGGCGATGCCTTGTCGATTTCCCTTGTTCACCAAATCGGGTTTCATCTGGGCAAAGCACTGGGCAATATGATCAACCTTCTGAACCCGGGGGTGATTATCATCGGCGGAACGTTTACCTCAGCCCGGGAAATTTTGTCTGATGCCATCAAATCAGGGATGTTCCATACCGCACTCCCCCTGTCGCTCAAATATTGTGAGCTGATGTTTTCCTCCATTGGTCCCGATGCTGCGGTCAGGGGGGCAGGTGCCATGGTTCTCCGCAACATGCATCTGATTTGAGGTGGTTTCATTG
>CAYYJE010000160.1:0-2266 GCA_964472165.1 uncultured Prolixibacteraceae bacterium
AGGAGGAGTACCCTGGCCCGACGCAGGAGGGATCAGGGGGAGGTGGTGGAAGCCAATCCCCCGGATCACCGCTCCCGTGTCATCCCGAACCCGATTTCGGGTGAGGGATCTCATTTTTCAAACAACCGTGCAGGTTCGTGGGGAACATCGTTACCTCCGGTTGCAACCAGAGGCCACCAGGATATCGCCCCTCCGGGGCTATGGATTCGAATCTCCCGGCCACTCCGGATACCACAAATGACCACAAATGACCAAGAATGACAACTTTGGAACTTTGGAACCCTGGAACCTTTGACCGGCACGCAGTGCCATTTGAACCCTTGAACGCCATGGCGAAGCCGAAGGCTTTGAACCAGCTTTTTCTGTCAGAACCTTGCCACCAGCGGCATGTGCCTGCCGGAGCCGAAAGCCTTGGAGCTGATGCGGAGGATGGGGGGTGCCTGGTGCCGCTTATACTCGTTGACATTTACCATCCGGATTACCCTGTTGACCAGTGAGGGATCATAGCCAAGCCCGGCAATCTCAGAAGGAGACTGGTTCAGCTCGATATAGTGGTAAAGGATGGGATCGAGTACCCCATATTCGGGGAGGGAGTCACTGTCTTTCTGGCCGGGCCGCAATTCTGCAGAGGGGGGTTTTACGATGGTGTTCCGGGGAATGACCTCTGCGTCGCGGTTGATCAGTTCAGCAAGCTGGTAGACTTCGGTTTTGTAGAGGTCGCCCAGCACGGAAATTCCCCCGTTCATGTCGCCATACAGGGTGCCGTACCCGACGGCGCATTCACTTTTGTTGGAGGTATTCAGCAGGAGGTGTCCGAATTTGTTGGAGAGGGCCATCAAAAGGGTACCCCTTGTGCGGGCCTGGAGATTCTCTTCGGTGGTATCGGCAGGGAGATCCCCGAAGAGGGGTTTCAGCGCCTTGTTAAAGCTGTCGACGGTCTCCTGGATGGGAATGATATCGTAGGTGATGCCGAGGTTTTGTGCAAGGGCGACGGCGTCTTCCACGCTGTGGGCGGAGCTGTACTGCGAGGGCATCAGCAGCACCCGAACCTGGGAGGCTCCCAGTGCCCTTACGGCCAGAACAGCCACCACCGCCGAGTCGATTCCTCCCGAAAGTCCGAGGGTGGCCTTTGTAAATCCGCTTTTCCGGAAGTAGTCACGGATCCCTGTCACCAGGGCATGGCTGATCTTTTCCATCTTGCCGGTAGCATGCTGCAACTTTGGTTCCGTGAGTGATTCCGTGTCGATGATCCGGAAATCTTCTTCAAAATAGCAGAGTTCGTGAACGATTTCACCTTTGGCGCTTATCACCACCGATCCTCCGTCGTAAATCATCTCCGCGTGGGCTCCCACCTGGTTCACGTAAACGATGGGCAGCCGATAGCGGGAGGCCTTCCGCAAAAGCACATCTTTTCTCCAACTCTCCTGGTCGGCAGAGAAGGGGGAAGCCGACAGGTTGATGACCAGGCCGGGGTTTAGTGCGGAAAGTTCTTCGAGGGGCGAGGTCTGGTAGAGTTTGTCCCTGCTGAATTCACTGTGTACGGGTTGTTCGTCCCACAAATCCTCACAGAGGGTTACCGCGATCCGGTGGCCGGCATATTCCAGGAGGCGGAAATCGCGGTTGGGTTCAAAGTGACGGTACTCATCGAATACATCGTAGGTGGGAAGCAGCGATTTGTAAAACCGCTCCCTGACTTCTCCGCCAGCAAGAAACCAGGCGGCATTGAAAAGCTTCTTCCCTTTTTTCCCTTCGTTGATGGCGGGACCTCCCACCAGGGCTGCGATTCCCGTGCAGTGGCCGGCGATTTCGCGCATCGCCTCCTCTGCCCGGAGGATAAACTCCTTCTTTTCCAGCAGGTCGTGAGGGTAGTATCCGGTGACTGCCATCTCGGAGAAGACCACCAGGCTGGCACCCTCTTTTCGGGCTTCCTCGATGGCGCCGGTGATCTTTTGGACATTGACGTCAAAATCTCCGATCCGGTAATTCAGTTGGGCCAAGGCTATTTTCATATTCGAAGGGCATATTTTCGTTGCAAATCTCTGCTTTTTGGATCAATTTCGCAATATTGTTTTCTTTATACCGTAATGAAAAAGTAAATGATTAAAAATATGCGTTCAGCAAAGGTTGTTTTTGGGTTGTGTATGACCATTCTGGTTGTGTCGTGTGGTGAACGGCGGGAAAGGATCAACCTCTCCGCCATCAGGGAGGAGGTTTCATTTGTACGGTACGATGAGGAGTTGTTTGCTTTGGGAGCCACACCGTCAAC
>CAYYJE010000160.1:2366-4895 GCA_964472165.1 uncultured Prolixibacteraceae bacterium
GATGATGGGGATCAGTCTCGACAAATACCTTGGGAGTGGTTGCACTTACTATTCCCTGCTCGACCTTCCGAAGTACAAGCTGCGGAAGATGATTCCCCCCATGATTGTACCCGAAGCGGTGTATACCTGGGGATTGACCGAGTTTGAGCCCGGACCTAAGGCCACCACTCTTGCCGATCATATTGTTCACCAGGGCAAGCTGATGGTTTTTGTGGAAAAGTTGCTGCCCTCGGCAACCGATTCTCTCCGTATGGGATTCACTGAAAAACAGTTGTTGTGGTGCCGGATGAATGAAGCGTTGATGTGGAATTACCTGGTGGAGCACAAGTTGCTCTTTTCAAGCCGGCAGATGGACATTGTCAGGTACATCAATGACGGTCCCACCACCAATGGTTTTCCGCCGGAATCGCCGGCACGGACCGGCGTATGGCTGGGAAGGCAGATTGTAAGGGAATACCTGAAACGCAACCCTGAGGTGACGCTTCAGCAGCTGATGGCCAACTGCGATTACCGGCAGATTCTGAATGGTTCGGCCTATTCTCCCCAATAAAAAAGAGGAGTCCTGCTTCGTGCAAGGCTCCTCTTTCTTTAAACGGATAAGAAAATTTTAGAGTTCTTTGATCCGGATGTTGCGGTACCACACGTCGTCGCCATGATCCTGGAGGGCGATGACTCCTGAGCGGGGCACATTGGCCCAGTCGGGATTCAGTCCGGGGAATTTGGAGCCGGCTACCAGGTTATTCCAGTCTTCGGTCCACAGGTGATATTCGAGTACGTTCACCCCGTTCTGGTTGTGAACCACAGTTCCGTCGTACACGGTAATTTCCACGGTGTTCCATTCTCCTACCGGTTTGGCATTTTGCGGCTTGGCAGGAATCAGGTCGTAAAGTGAGCCAGCCTGGCGGTTGCCGTCTTTCCCGAGCGCAGCGTCAGGATGTTTTTCGTTGTCGAGAACCTGCATTTCAGGGGCGGTTTTGTAAATCGGCCAGTCCGCAACTTCTTTTCCAAGGTAGAAAATCCCTGAATTTCCGCCCTCGGAAATCTTCCATTCCAGGCGAAGTTTGAAGTTTTTGAAATCTTTTTCGTACAAAATGTCGCCGCCGTCGACTGCACCGGCTTCACCCTGTCCCGACTCCTTGCAATGAAGTGTACCATCTGCCACTTCCCAGTTGCCGGGGAAATGGTCTTTATTGACGCCTCTCCAACCCTGGTTGGTGGTACCGTCGAAAAGGAGCACCCATCCTTCGGCCTTCTCTTCGTCAGTGAGGGTGTTCGGGGGAACAACCTTCTCCTTGCACCCGAAGGCAAGCATCAGAATCGCTGCAAACATCACTGTAAATAGCTTTTTCATAACTTATTTTTTTATTGTTTATAATTTGGATTTTCGGGTGACGAATTTACAAAAAATAATCTGTATAACTAAATTTGGCAACCAATGATTTTTGTAATTTAGGTTTTTCAAAATACAAGTTATTCAATAAAAAAGATATTCAGATGACAAAAAGGAAAAAGAGGATAGGGATTCTTACCGCCGGCGGTGACTGCCCGGGATTGAATGCGGCAATCAGGGGGGTAGGCAAGACCGCCATCGTGGAGTACGGCATGGAAGTGATCGGTTTCAGATCGGGTTATTCAGGCCTGATCAACAACGATTACATTGAGCTGAAGGAGTCCCAGTTGTCGGGGATTCTGACCCTGGGAGGGACCATCCTGGGCTCGTCGAGGGAGAAACCCTTCAAAATGGTGGGGCCCAACGGGGAAGCCAACGACAAGCCCGACACGATTCTTCACAATTACGAAAAACTGGGTTTGGATGCGCTGGTGTGTATTGGGGGCAACGGGACGATGAAAACGGCCCATATGTTGTCGAAACAGGGGATGAATATAGTGGGTATCCCCAAGACCATCGACAATGATGTGTGGGGTACCGATGTGACCTTCGGTTTCGAATCGGCGGTGGAGATTGCCACGGAGGCCATTGACCGGCTTCATACTACCGCCAACTCGCACCAGCGGGTTATGATTATCGAGGTGATGGGGCACAATGCCGGATGGCTGGCCTTGTATGCCGGAACAGCCGGTGGCGGGGATATTATCCTTTTGCCGGAGCTGCCCTACAACATCAGGTCCGTCTGCAAAAAGGTGGAAAGCCGTTATGAAGACAACAAGCCCTATTCCATCGTCGTGGTGGCTGAAGGAATCGAACGTCCTGAAAAGCGGTCGGCAGCCAGTCATATTGCCGAAGCCATCGGAACCTACACCGGGCTGGAAACCCGAGAGACTGTGCTGGGCTACACCCAGCGTGGAGGAAGTCCCTCACCCTTCGACCGGATCCTGGCCACCGAATATGGCGCCTTTGCTGCTGAGTGTATTGCCGAAGAAAATTTCGGTACCATGACTGCCTACATCAACAACAAAACCGTGGCGGTTCCGCTGAGTGAAGTGGGAGGGAAAACCCGTCTGGTTAAGCCCGATGATCCGCTTGTGGTGATTGCCAGGAGGATGGGAATTTCGTTCGGGGACGAGTAT
>CAYYJE010000161.1:0-4871 GCA_964472165.1 uncultured Prolixibacteraceae bacterium
ACTCCGCATTGGCACCCACAAGAAGGTTCAGGGAATGGTTGTCCCCGATTTTCGGAGTAAAATTTCCGGTGAGGTTGGCCACCATGTAATTGGTTTCCTGGTTCCACATCCTGCGAAGAGACTGTCCTTTTTCTGCAAACACTTCCGGACCTTCACTGTAGGGGGCATACCGGTTTACGCGTGTCCGCTGATAGTCCTTGTAATTATAGGTAGCGTCTCCCTTAATGGTCAGAACGTCTTTCACCGGGGTAAAAGTGATTCCGACGGTATTCCTGACGTTGAGGGTGTTGTCATCCTGGGTGGAGAATTTTCCATGAAAGTCTCCCACCCCGTTGTAAATCGAAGAATAGGTATAGGTGCCGTCGGGATTGAAGAGAAGGGCCATCGGGTAGCCCTGGTGCTCCAGGTTTCGCTGGATCAGCTCGTCGGCATACGACATCAGCGGATAGTTGTACGTGGAATAATCAACGCTGAAGTTGTTGTCGAGGATCAGGTTGGGCCTGATCCTGATCTGTCCTTTAGCCCGCAGGTTGTACCGTTTAAGGTCATCGGAGTTGTACCTGTAAATCCCGTCCTGTGAAAAATACCTTCCCGAAAGGTAATAACTGGCGATGTCACTCCCCCCGTTGATGCTCAGCTTGTGGTCGGTGCCCTGCGTCCAGTCCTTGTAAGTCAGCTGGTGCCAGTCGGTATTTCCAAAATACTCATACCGGCCGTCATTGTTGACCCTGACACGCGGCAGCTCCGGATTTTCGTTTCTTCTTTTCAGTTCATTGTACCAACCCCTGTTAAAAGGGAAGATGTTGTTAATGGTCGTCGGGTCGGAAGCGGAATAATCGTTGTACCCGTAATAGAAATTAAGGAAAGAGGTGGTCCATTCATACCCGTTGGTCACCAGTGATGGTTCCACCGTGCGGGAAAGGAACGAGTAATTCCCGTCGTAATTGACCTTGACATTTCCCCTGGCAGCCTTTTTGGTGGTAATCAGCACCACCCCGAAGGTTCCCCTTGCACCGTAGACAGCGGCCGAGGAGGCATCCTTCAGCACCGACACGGTCTCAATATCCTGGGGATTCAGTGTAGCGGGATCGCCTTCGACCCCATCAATAAGGATCAGGGCGCTTCCACCTGCCCCGATAGAGGTCTCCCCCCTCACATTGTAACTGGCTTCGCGGCTCGGTTTCCCGTCCCTCATGGTAATATTCAGGTTGGGAATCTGACCCTGCAAACTGCGGGTAATTGTCGGGTTGGAACGGCTTTCAATCATTTCAGAGGTTATCTGGTCGACGGCACCGATAAGATCCCGCTTTTTGGCTGTGCCATACCCTATGACCACCACCTCGTCGATGCTCGACAAGTCGCTTTCCATGGTCACATCCAGCACAGCACGTTCCCCCAATGTCAGGGTCACTGTTTTGTAACCGATATAGGAAAAGGTAAGCCGTGCATTCCTGTCGGGGACCTGAATTGTATATTGTCCTTCCACATTTGTGATGGTTCCGATGGTTGTTCCCACAATCTGAATGGAAGCTCCGATCAGCGGATTCCCTTCGGTGTCGCGTACTACGCCCGAAATGCTCCTCATCTGCTGTGATAATGCCGTTCCGGGAAGGATTTCCCCCCCTATCGACGCGTAGAGCTGATCGCTGCAAACCAGAAACAGGGACAAAAGAATGACAAAAGCAGGTTTGCTATTGAATGATCTGCATAAATATTTCATAATCCGTATCAATTTGGTATTGGTAAAACCTCTATTTATCAACGAAAAGGGTGCAATCCGCAGCATTTTCAATGTCAGCCACCGAAGCTCCGGGCTTGTCAAGCATGTTAAACACCATCACCGTTCCGCTCCTGGGCAGCAGCCATTCGGTCGGGGTAACCTGTCCTCCCAGTTTTATAAAAGTGCCCATATCTTCTGCACCAACAGGGAAAAGATAGGAATTGGAACCTGTCCCGAAAGTGGGTTGAGGTTCATCATTTGAACCTGTCCGGCTGTACATGTCGTTTTCGGGTACCTGATAGGTGGTCGGAGCCAGCTTCGTCCCATAAAAAATCGCATCCATGGGAATGGAATTTTCGGTCACTTCCACACCCCGGAAAAGAGCCACCCCATCGGGGAAAGCCTTCGTGACCGATGTCTGGACCTTGCCCGACCCATTGGCCATCAGACCGCTCCCATCCTTCATCGCGCCATTGTTGCTGCCTCCCGGTTCTGCAGCATAATCAATCCCCCAGAAAACGGTTTCCGGAAGCTGCGGACTGAGTACCAGCTTGTAATAACTGCAAATTCTCCGTGCAGAACCTCCCACGTAAAAATACTGGCCTTTCCTGACCGACCCCTTGCTGAGGTTGATCTGATAAACTTTTTTGCTGGTAGCATTGTAAATCCCGTCGGCCCATCCATAGGCCGTGGGTGAAGAGGTGTTGGTAAACACCACGCTATAGGGCGTCGCACCGAAATCAATGTCCTTCAGGGCCATCAGCTGAATATATTCGTACTGACCCGGATGAACCAGGCCATCGCCCGATACCGCTCCTGTTTTGGGGCTGTCGGAACCCCTCGGATCCTGCATATATCCGGTAATCACAAAATCGGCATTGTGGAAAATCTTCCGGATCAGGAAGGAGACGGAATTGTTCAGGCCTGTACCTACCGCGACTCCCGATTGGGCAAAGACTGCGCTGTTGCTGTCGTCGTAGACAAACACGGTATAATTCCCCGTCACGGTTTTGTTAAACACAGCTTTCCCCTGTGAATCGGAAAGCAGATGGCCAATCAGTACCGGATTCTGGCCGGTGGTATAGAGTTCCACTTTCCTTCCTGTCACCGGTTTGTTTTTGTTGTCGGCAAGGGAAACAGTGAGCGGGAAATTTTCAATAAACAGGTCCAGCTTCCACTCGAGGATATTAAGGGAATTGTCGGGCTGGATTGTATATTCCCGGGTGCCGATCTCCTGGTCACCCATGAATGTCTTCAGCACATAATCCCCCGGCTTCAGGCTCCTCAGAATGCCGGTTCCCAGCACTGTGGTAAAAGCAGAGTCCACCACAAATCCTGGCTTTTTGTCCGCGTAAAACACTTTTACACAGGCATTGGACAACGGGATATCCTCATTGTTGACCAATTTGAAGCTGCAGTCGTTAATCCGTGGTATTTCCGGATCATCGAACCGGTCACAGGCAGCAAACGATAGCACTGCGACCATCAGAAAAAACAATACTTTTCTTCTCATGAATAATCTGGTTTTGAATTTAGTAAAATCGTAGGATGATCAATTCCCGCATCATCTGCCCCGGAGAGCCGACCAGACATCGAGGGGATAGTCTGATTCAATGATGTCGGGTTGCAGACCGATCTCCCTGCTGTATTCCTTCAGCCGTTCAGCCTGATCAGTCAGTTTGTCATGGGTGGGAGCCACGGAGATCATGCACCTGACTCCCTTTTCGTGCAGCATTTCAACGATCGCGCGGTTTTCGGGCGTGATGGAACGGCCGACATAGGCGATCATATTTTTCCAGGGCACACCCGATGCGGCAATCGAGGCATACTCCTCGGGCGTCCGTGCAAATGCGGAAAGCATGATGCGCGGGAAGCGTTCGTGGTAAAAAGCCGCCTGCTCCCCGTTGTGCACGGTCAGCATGACATGGCGGTGCGCCCGCAGTTTGCGGATGAGTCCGGCAGTCATCTCCGGTGGCACATCCTTGAAGTCGAGGTTCACCACAGTTCTCCCGCGACTCCACCGTATCACCTCCTCCAGGGTGGGAATGGAATAACCGGTCACATTCCCCTCATGGTCTTTCAGCCGGATCCCTTTCAGCTCTTCAAACGTATAGTCGCTAAGCCTCCCCTTGCCGGTGGTGGTGCGGTCGAGCGTTGCGTCATGCATCAGCACGATGACACTGTCTTTGGTCAGACGGGGATCAATTTCAAAAAAAGCAGGCATCCGATCCACCACGTAATGTAGACCCTCGAGGCTGTTTTCGGGATACCCTGTTTCCCTTCCGCCCCGGTGGCCGCTCACGATGATCGAACCATCCTTCCTGTAACGGAAGACCTTCTTCGGATTCTTTTTCGAAAAGGAGTAACCCGGGGAATTTTCCTTTTTTCCCGCAGGGACTCCTGCCGATGAAGAATCCACGGAAAATACCCCCGCCGTCAGAAGGAAAATGGCCAGCATCGCTTTCCAAAGTGACGGAGCCAGTTGTTTCAGTTCATACATGGGTTGTTGTTTTTAATTATCATTGATATCAAACAAAAGAGTTTTCGTTTAGCAACCATTTCCCTTCAATACTTCCCTTTGCATCGATATTTCTTCGTTTAATTTCGTACAAATATAAAAAAATATTGAATACCGAAACCAAAGAAACTTTTTCGTTTCTTTTTGGATTTATTTATTTGCTTTTCCGTTCCCGAGAGGCGGAAGCACTGAAAAGATAAGGAAAAAAGTGAAAAGAAAACCAGGATTAGCCACAGAACTGAACCGTGGGGCACCAGTCTGGGGGAAGATTGAAACTCCCCGTCCCGTCTCAGAAGAGAGGAATGCGCTCGCCGGAATTCAGGCAATGATCAGTTCGATGCCCAGTTCTTCAATGGCTGCAGCGATTTTAGGAGGGATTCCCGAATCGGTGATGATCACGTCGATCTGGTCCATGTTGCAGATTCGCCCAAACCCTCTGCGGCCGAATTTCGAGGAGTCCGATAAAATAATGGTGCGGTGGGCGGCTTCCATCATTCTTTTGTTCAACAAAGCCTCCTCTATGTTCGAATTGGTAATCCCGTATTCGACGTCAATGCCGTCGACGCCCAGGAAAAGTTTTGAACAGGCAATGTCGCTAAAGAGTTTGAGGGCGTATTCCCCCACGGCCGAAAA
>CAYYJE010000162.1:0-4858 GCA_964472165.1 uncultured Prolixibacteraceae bacterium
CAAGTTGCCTGCCCAGAACCTGGGGAAAGTCACCAACAAGGGATTTGAGCTGGAATTGGCCTGGAACCAGACCATCGGTGATTTTGGATATGGCCTTGGCGGAAACTACACCTTTGCACGGAGCAATGTTGATTATATCGCGGAAGTGCAGCAGGAGTATGCCTGGATGATGCGGGTAAACCACCCGGTGGGACAACCCTTTGGCTATACCTGGACCGGTAAGTTCTACGATTTTCCCGATCTTGAAAATCCGGAAGTGCCCAAACCTGTGGGTACGGTCTATCCGGGTGACCTGATGTTTGAGGACCTCAACGAGGATGGCGTGATCGACAACCGCGACGTTTCCGCGATTGCCTATTCCTCCATTCCGGAAATTATTTATGGATTCAATACCAACCTTTCGTTTAAAAATTTCTACTTCGACACTTTCTGGCAGGGTGCCGCCCACGTCAGTTCAAGGTTCGGGGCCGAATTGCGGTATGAATTCTCGCCCAACGTGCTTCCTTTCCACCTCGACCGGTGGGCCTACAATCCGGAAAAGGGAATCGATACCCGGGCTACGGCGAAATATCCTTCCCTGATTGTCGGCGGTTCTTCCCAGACCAAGGCCAATTCGACCTTCCAGTATCTGAACAGCAATTATGTAAGACTCAAATCGGCGGAATTTGGATACAACATTCCCAAATTCCTGTTGAAAAGGATCGGTATTTCAGATGGGAGGGTCTTCGTGAGTGGTTCAAACCTGCTGACCTTTGACAAAATCAAGTACATCGATCCTGAATACAAGGACAACACCCGGGGGAACTACTATCCACAGACCAGGTTCTATGCAATAGGGGCTAGTCTTACCTTTTAACCAACAAATTGAAACGCTATAATTATGAAAAAGATAACTTTCATCATACTTTCGCTGATACTATGGGTTTCATGCGCTAAAGAGGGAGCTGACCTGCTGGATCCTGCCACTACCGGGATTACCGAAGAACAGGTTTTTACCAGTGCCCAGTATACCACTCTGTTTCTGAATGACATTTATGGCGATTTGCTGCCCGTGATTCCGCAGACCGGGAACAACGGTATGCGCTGGAGGGGATCCGATGCACTCCTGGAAGTCACCACCGACAATGGCTCCACCAACCTGTCAACCACGGGGGCATTTTTTACCTTCAATTCCGGAGCCTGGACTGCTGCCACAACCACTTTTTCATCTGCCGACTGGCTGATGTGCTGGTCAGTGATCCGCTCCTGCAACCTTTTCCTTTCCCATATCGATGATGTACCGCTTGACCCGGAATTCGGATTTGATGCTTCTATCCGCAATATACGCAAGGGGGAGGCTTTGTTTCTACTGGCTTTTAACTATGCTGAACTGGCCAAGCAATTCGGGGGCCTTCCCCTTATTGACAAGCCCGTGGCCCTTACCGACGAAATGAACGTGCCACGGAGCACTTTTGATGAAACCACCGCTTTCATTGCCGGTTTATGCGACCAGGCTGCAACACTGCTTCCGGAGGTCCACCCTGATGCCGATTACGGAAGGGTTACCAAAGGTGCCGCCCTGGCCCTGAAAGCACGCATGTTCCTTTATGCCGCCAGTCCTCTCTGGAACAACCCCTCAAAACCCGTCGACTCCCCTTTCCGCGGAAAGTACGATCCCGAAAAATGGAAGAAAGCAGCCCAGGCAGCCAAAAGCGTGATCGACATGAATCTCTATACACTGCATCCCGACATTTCAACCCTCTTTCTTACCCGTACCAATCCTGAACTGATTTTTGTGCGGATGAACCAGCCCTGCAGCTACATCACCGGGATCAGCGTTCCTTCCAAACTCTATCCTCCCGGAGGATATGGAAAAAGCGGATGTAACCAGGTAACCTACAACATGATCAGGGAGTACGAAGTCTTGAAGGGCGGAATGGCATACATGCTGGAGGATCCCAACTCGGGACACAATTTTGGCGATCCGTATAAAAACCGCGATCCCAGGTTTTATCGCGATTGCATGTTCAACGGATACAAATTTCAGAACAAGACCGCGGAATTCGGCACTTCAGCTCCCGGTGGAAAAATCCCGGCTCATAATCCTACCGAAGCCAGTTCCTATTACACCCACGTGTACAGCATCAAATTCGCGGACCTCTCTCTGGTGGTCAACTTTGACCCCCGGAATCCTGCGGCTGGTCCAAGGGCACACCACAACTATCCCTACATCAGGTATGCCGAAATCCTGATGAATTATGCCGAAGCGATGAATGAAGCCTTCGGCCCTGAAGTCGATGGATTGGGAAATGGCAAAACTGCCCTTTGGGCGGTTAACCAGGTCAGGACCCGCTCCCAGTATCCGGCAAAACCGGAATACCTTGGTCAAACCGGTGGGATGCCCCCGATTGAATCCGGTCTCTCCAAAGCACAGCTTCGCGAAAAAATCAGGCACGAAAGGAGAGTGGAATTCTCATTCGAGGAACACCGCTTCTGGGATGTCAGACGCTGGATGTTGGAGCCTTCCACCATGACCGACATCAAAGCGGAAGTCCCTGTTTGGCAGCCCAACGGTACCGTGGTTTATGAAATAAAAACCATCGACACCCGCGTTTTTGACCGGAAAATGTACCGCATGCCAATCCCTGAAGCCCAGTTGTACGCCAATCCCAACCTGGTTCAGAATCCGGGATGGTCATACAGTCCCGAAGACGCCGACTGATTGCAATCAATCAATGAGTCCACTCCGAAAAGCTGACAGTTTAATTTCAACTGCCCTGACCCGGAAAATCACCGGCTGGAAATTTCCCTTGCAGGGATTCAGGGTCAGACACACCGGACGGAGTGGACTCAACCTTTATCGTGAACCCTTTGGTATACAGATATTAAACTGAACGACCTATAGAACAGTAGCTTGATGAATGCCACATTCCGGAACAGATTCTTTTGGATAGTCCTGATCTTTCTTGGAACTTCCGTTGGGTCATGTTTTTCCCTTAAAGCAACGCCGGGTAAAGAACTGGTCCTTATTGAAAAGGGCAAGTCGTCCTATCACATTGTGCTACCGGTCCGTCCAACTGTTGTGGAACAAACTGCCGCAAAGGAACTTCAGGAATATGTGCAGAAATCCCTGGGAGTAACATTGCCTGTGGTAATGGAAGATGAGGGAATCAGGAAGGGCATCTATATCGGGAACACCAATTTTGCTGCTGCTGCTGGCATTTCTGACAGCAGAGATGAAGCCTGGATAATTGCTGCAGTGAAGGGACAACTTGTCATTACCGGGGGGAAAACACGAGGTGTTCTATACGCAGTTTATCATTTTCTGGAGGATATTGTGGGTGTTAGATGGTGGAATCCCTGGGAGGAAGATGTGCCTGAACTTTCAACGCTGAAAGTTCCGGATCAATGTGATATGCGGGGTAATCCCTCTTTTGCTTACAGAGATTTGTACGACAGCCTTTTCGACGACCAGGGAATTGATCCGAAACCTGTCGCGGAACCTTATTCGCTCTACATGGTCAGGAACCGTCTCAATGGTCATTTCGGTTTCACACCCAAGGAGTACGGTGGACGGATTGCTTATGGTAAACCATATCACGTACATACCTTTTCGCGATACTTCCCAGTTAAACAATATTTTGACCAGCATTCTGACTGGTACGCCTGGTCAAAGGATAAAAAACAACGGATCCCCAACGGACAACTATGCCTGTCCAATAATACTTTACTGGAAGCTTTCAGACACAAAGCAGAAGACAGCATTCGGATTTCCTACGAAATTGCGGATAAAAGGGGGGAAGAGAGGCCTTTATTTTTCTCCGTTTCCCTGAATGACGTGGGTGGTTTGTGTGAGTGTGAGGAATGCGCCGCATCTATTCAAAATAAAGGAGAATCTGGTTATGCCCTCTCTTTTGTGAATAAAATCGCAGATTATATTGCACCCCTCTTTCCTGATGCCAGAATTGAAACACTTTCCTATTGGCAATACAGGATTCCTCCGAAAGACGACACCAAACCAGCCAAAAATGTGGTGATCCGCCTGGCTGAAGACCGTAAAGATCTGATGCGGCCTGTCGATCATCCGCACAATGCAGAGGTATTGGACCGGCTTAAAAAGTGGTCGGATTTGTGTGATCACAACAATCTTTACATCTGGGATTATTACCTCAATTACAGCAATGCATCGAATTCAAGCGTATTCAGGTTCGAGAGGGATATGCGTATTTTTAAGGAACACAATGTCCAGGGTTTATTCGGTGAAATCGAATGGCCGCTGGTTGCTGACAGTTGGACCCTTCGAATATGGGTGCTGGCAAAACTGCTTGAAAATGTGGACCTTCAAACCGATGATCTGATCGATGAATTTTTGCGCCGGTATTATGGCGCCGCTGCTGATCCCATCAATGAATATTATTATCTCATTAAGGTTGCTACCGATTCATCGGATGCATTCGTGAGTTTCAGAACCAATCTTTTTAATGAAAAATATGTCAACCTTGATTTGGCTTCCGGGGGTAACAGGCTGTTTGAGCAGGCACTTGAAAATGTAAAGGAGAACGATGTGTTGTCCAGGCGTGTTCGCCACGCAAGGACTCATCTTGACAAATTTATTGTTAACCGCAACCAGGTGTTTGCCAGTGAGGCAAAATCAAGAGGCATCAATTTTGCTTCCACGGGACTGGACAGGAAGCAGGCTGCAAGACGAATAGTGGATTCATTGAAGGAAATGATGAAAGTGGCGGTGGCGGATCAGAAAACTATCAGGGAGATTGACATTTATCAAAAAATTGCAGATGCGGAAACTGTTCAGGAACCCGTCACTCTGACGGAATCCTTCCGTTGGGTATTTGGCGACCTGATCAATTCCGATACGGCC
>CAYYJE010000163.1:0-4796 GCA_964472165.1 uncultured Prolixibacteraceae bacterium
TTCTCCCTATGTGTATCACCTGGTTGCGAAGGTCATTTTTGGAAAAAAGAGCGCGCTTCAGGAAGATTTTTCCTGCTGCAGACAGACCGGTTTTGGAGTATCAGAGAGAATCGGGCAGCTTTTCAGATTAATCGATGATTTTCAACCCGGTACACTCATCCTGGCGGGTGAGGGAAACCGGTTTAACCCATCCCGGTGCGATCTTTTCATGCGTTTTCGCTTCCGGCAAATTTCATCGGATGAGGTGAAATGGCTGGGAAATGAAAAAGAATTTGTCATCTTTGATGGCTTAAAAGGCACGTTGTTTGATATTCCACGTTACACTGTTCCTGCCATGTGGGTTCTTTGGGATCTGCATCAATTGGAACAAAGCATATTATTTACTAAATTGCGAAATTCTCAAAAAGTCTCCCTGACAATTGAAGTGAATCGAATGGGAATCGTTATTTTTAATCGGAATTTCAGAAAACAGGATTATCAGGTACGTCGCTGGTTTCTTTTCTGATTGTTTAATTTTAATTGTGAATGGAAAAAATCATCCATCTTGACTCCATTGTCAAGAATTACAAGGTAGGTCCTTCAGTGGTCAGGGCACTTCGTTCGGTGACGCTTGACATCTTTAAGGGAGAGTATGTGGCGGTCATGGGAGCTTCAGGTTCCGGGAAGTCGACACTCATGAATATCATCGGTTGCCTTGATACCCCCACCAGCGGGAATTATATCCTGAACGGAACAGAAGTGAGCAGCATGACAGACAATAAGCTTGCCGAAATCAGGAACAAAGAAATCGGATTCGTATTTCAGGTTTTTAATCTTTTACCCCGGAACTCGGCGCTTGAAAATGTGATGCTTCCCCTGATTTACGCGGGAGAGAAGAAGCAGACGCGGCGTGAACTCGCACTTAAAATGCTGGAGGATGTGGGGCTGGGCGACAGGGTGGAGCACAAACCGAATGAACTGTCAGGAGGACAACGGCAAAGGGTTGCCATTGCCAGGGCTCTGGTCAATAAACCCTCACTTTTGCTGGCTGATGAACCAACCGGAAACCTCGATTCCAAAATTTCGGAAGAGATCATGAAACTTTTTGCCGATATTCACAGGCAAGGGAACACTTTACTCATGGTCACCCACGAGGAGGATATTGCAAGGCATGCGCACCGCATTATTAAACTGAAGGACGGAGAGATTGAATCTGACGTGGTCAATCCCAATCCAATTTACTAAACTGACATGGACTTTAAAATCTATACCAAAACAGGAGACGACGGCACTACCGGTCTCGTTGGCGGAAACCGGGTTAAAAAAAGCGAACTCAGACTGGAGGCTTATGGAACTGTGGATGAAATGAACTCCTGGATCGGATTGATCGGTGCCTCCCTGGATGATCCCGGGGTTAAGTCCTTGCTTGAACATGTGCAGCAAAAACTTTTTGTGATCGGTTCCAAACTGGCATCCGACAAGAAAGGGGAAACCATTACAGGCAACCTCCAATGCACGGAAGAGGATATCCGGATGCTTGAAAATGCCATTGATGAGTATGAAAAGGAGTTAAATCCTTTGCGGAATTTTATCCTGCCGGGAGGATCGGTACTTGTGAGTTACTGTCACATTGCCAGAACCATATGCCGGCGTGCGGAAAGAAGAATAGTGCAGTTGTCGGAAACGGTGGCTGTCGACGGAAGAACCGTCCAATACATCAACAGACTTTCCGATTATCTGTTTGTTTTATCACGCAAAGCGGCGCACGATTCAGGAGTTGAAGAAATTCCTTGGGTGTCCGGAAAGTGAAACTTGAATCAACCATCACAACGTAATATTTTATACACATGAAAATTGATATTGGTGAGTCATTGGTAAACAGTTATTTGCGACACATTAAAGATTGTCACATTGTCCAACAGAACTGGAAACCTTCAGGGAACTGGTTTGTGGAGGATGAATGGTTGAAGATGGCAACCGCTGAATTTGACCGTATTCAGCGTCACAAGGCATTTACTGAAATATTCAAAACCGGTTTTGAACATACCATCCGGCAAACAGAACTGGACGCACTCGGCCTTGGCCCTGACAATACTATTTATGCCGCAAATGTGATTTTTCATGACTACGGGATCAATTTCGGATCAAAAACCGATACGCGCAACAGGGTTGTCAAGAATCTTTTGCGGGCCCATCTGGCGTTAAACTGTTACTTCCCGGAGTATAAACATGTGCTTCTTTTCTTTGCACCAAAGGTAGTTCCCGCAACCGACGAGATCATCAGGGAGTATTTCAATATCCTGGAACGGGATTTCAGCAATGAACAGACCAGTTTTATATACCTTTCCAACAACCGGTTCAGGGATGAAGTATTGATGCAAACCCTGGAAAGGGTGCCTGACGAATTTGATACCAATGAACTTTTTATCCGCTCATTCAAACTTCTGACAGCTTACGCAGCTGATGTCAGGGAAGAGGAAGTCAGGTCACCTTCGAACAGCGAAAATAAAACCAAAGAAGCCAAAAAGAAAGTGGTGGCGGCAGAACCGGCAGTTGCAACCGTCCCCTCAGACCCTGAAAAGCAAGCGCCAGCTGAAAAGGTTGTGGTAAATGGGGAGCCGGAAGGAGAACAGGAAAAAGAGCAGGAGAGTTTTTTCCTTTCTGATGATGAAAAAACCAGCCTTGAAATTGCCAAGGTAATCAGCAGGGTGCCCAAATGGTTTAGCCGGCCCGGACAAAACAACAGCAAAATCCTGATCCGCTATATGAACCTCCTTGAGAAATCAGAACAGGTATCTATCCAGCAACTCGCAGATGAATGTGCCGATGTGAAAAATTTCAGCGGAAACTTTGCCCAGATGAATAATGTGGCGGAGAAAAATCACGGCAAGGTTTTCACTGGTTCATCCGACAATATCCAACTCTGGGAACCTATAAAGGATTTTGTGATCCAGGAGTATATTAATTTCAAAAAATCCTATTATTCCAGTTAGAAGTCAGGTTTCAATTATTTTCATAAATTATTCTGATTCGTTAAGCGGATAATAGTTATTTTATTATATTCGCGGAATTTTAAGAAAGGCTTTTTATAACTTCTTAATAGTCAAGGATTATGTATTGGACACTCGAACTGGCATCCAATCTGGAAGATGCTCCCTGGCCGGCAACCAAGGACGAATTAATCGATTATGCCATCCGTTCAGGCGCACCGCTTGAAGTGATTGAAAACCTTCAGGAAATAGAAGATGAAGGTGAGATGTATGAAAGCATTGAAGATATCTGGCCTGATTATCCCAGTAAGGATGATTTTTTCTTTAATGAAGACGAGTATTGAAACAATAGAAAGAAAACAGGCCCAGCGCCTGTTTTTTGTTTAAAAAAGGTTAGGAGCATGCGCGATATCCGGATCTCAGATGAAATTAAAGATAAAGTACCTGAAACCAGGCTTTGGTGTATCGAAAGTGACGTGGTCGTGGACAAGTCACCTGCTGTATTGCTTGGGCTGATGGATGCGAAATGCAGGGAAATTTCCGGCCGGCTCAAAATTGAGGAGATCAGTCAGCTTTTGCCGGTAAAGCTTTCGAGGAATGCCTACCGCCTGACGGGCAAGGATCCTGCGCGGTACCGGCTTTCGGCGGAAGCATTGCTTCGCAGGGCAGTTAAAGGAGAACAATTGTACCGGATCAGCAATGTGGTTGATTTGCTCAACCTGGTTTCCCTGGCTACAGGTTTTTCGATAGGAGGATATGATTCTTCCAAAATCCGGGGTGGAATCACATTCGGAATCGGGAGGAATGGTGAATTCTATGAGGGAATTGGCAGGGGAGTCCTCAATATCGATGGTTTGCCGGTATTCCGTGATGATACGGGAGCATTCGGAAGTCCCACCAGTGACTCGGAAAGAAGCTGTGTGGACGGGAATACCCGTACTTTTATGATGGTGATTGTCGATTTCGGCGCACCGGAACTGGCCCGTGAAGCTCTTGCCATGAGTGTGAACCTGCTTGAACTTTATGCGGGTGCCACCCTGCCGGAAACAAAATGCATCACATGATGAGAAGAAAAATTTGCAGTTTATTATTAAAGTTGTCCGGGTGGAAAGTAACCGCGGGAACAGTACCCTCCGACAAAGCCATCATTATCGGCGTTCCGCATACCAGCATGTGGGATTTTGTGGTTTCCTGGCTCTATTACACTTCCGTGGGGGGAACTGCCCGGGTAATGATCAAAAAAGAGATGTTTTTCTGGCCTTTGGGAGCGATACTCCGGGGGATTGGAGCAGTACCTGTCGACCGGTCCAAAGGTGTATCCATGCTGAGGCAGACCATAGATGCGTTTTCCAGACATGAGAAATTCCATCTGGCCATCGCACCCGAAGGAACCCGCAAACTCACCAGGGAGTGGAAGGCAGGTTTTCATGTCCTTGCCAGGGCAACAGGTGCGGTAGTCTATCTGGGCTATTTTGACTGGGGAAAAAAAGAGGTGGGATGGTTCGAACCTTTCCCGCTTTCCAATGACGCACATGCCGATTTAAAGCGGATGAAAGCCTTTTACCGTTCGAAGAACCTTGTGGGCAAATACCCCGAATTGTTTACTGCTGAAGATTAACCCTCTGATTCTGCCAAACCGCACATCCGGTTTTCACAAATGCCTCATGCTCAACCTCAACCCTGATGCAATATGGAACTGAAAGTCACACTGGTACAGGCAAACCTGGAATGGAAGAATAAAAATGCCAACCTGGAGAAGATTTCCGGGATGTTGGAAAAAGTGACGGACAGCGACCTCTTCCTGCTTCCGGAGATGTTCTCCACCGG
>CAYYJE010000164.1:0-4637 GCA_964472165.1 uncultured Prolixibacteraceae bacterium
TACAAGCTGAACAAGAACCTTTCAAAGGGGAAATAATCTCTTCGATTTTCCCGGCTACCTCGAGGGCTCCGTTGCGGCCGCTGTCTTGCAGCAGGATGGTTCTGCTTTTCTTGTCAGTCAGAGTGACATCAATCACTGACGTCATGCTTTCCGAGATCCGCCCATCCATAAAACCGGCCAGCGGGGAAGCCAATTCTGTCGCATGGTCCCGCCGGGCCAGGACTTCCAGACGGTAATTCCTGTTCTCCATAACCAGCTCCACCGTTTCCAGTCCGGCCGTTGACTTCTTCAGCACCGACCCATTGTAGGTGGTGAAGCGGTACAACCTTCCCCCGTGCAACATCCCGGCAATAAATCCGGTAAACGCATTGCCCAGCCAGGGTATTCGGGCTACCGACGCTTTGAAGGAAGTGCCGGGGGTGCCGAAGTGGTTGGTCTGCATCCAGAAGTAGGCCGAGGGGAACGAATGTCCCCAGTCCTTCTCCGCGTAGCCCCTTCCGCCGGAAAATGACATTTCCTCACCATGGATTTGCAACGTCCCCTCCAGGGCATGGTCCATGCTCACGATCCCATGGTAACATTGCATAAAGGGAACAAACGTATAGGGTCCCATGATGCCCGGGGAATACCACCGGCGAGGCCACTCCACCCTGCTGCTGAAACGGAGTTCTCCCCGGATGCCCGGTAAATCGAGCCGGATATACTCCTCCGTGAACCGGTTATTTTCGATCCGAAGGTCAAATTTTCCGGGCGCCGGACAGAATGCTTCCGCCGGAAAAGAGTGGTATCCGGCCGTCAGCTTCTTCCCGTCGAGCACCTGGATAAAAGCATGCCTTTCGCCCTTTTCATCCATGGCAATGCCGGGAATAAAGGCAAACGCCTTCTCCTCCGAGGCGTTGACCACCTTGAAATACCACCCCTCGAAATAACGGCGGCTCCTCCCCCAGCCATGGTATTGTACAGGATAAAAAACAGCTTTAATCCGGCGTAAAAGCATATTCGGAAAACTAGTGATTTGACGAGTTATTGTCCCAATAAACACGGGAAACCGCCTCTTTATCCCTGATTGTAGAACCGTGCGCTCTCCGCAAAGGTGACGGGATCCATCTCCACGAAGATGTTCTTCAACCCTCCTTTTCCGGCGGCATCGAAGAAGCCTTTCCAGTTGACCACGCCCTTGCCCAGGGGCACGTTTTTGCTTTCCAGGAAGGACCAGTCGGCCAGGTGGGCTGAAATAAACCTTCCCGGAAATTTGGTGAAATAGTCGGCAGCAAGGAAGCCTATATTGACCACCGCTACCTGGAACTGCATTTTCACAAGGTCGGGATCGAAGCGTTTCAGCAGTTCATCATAAATCAAAACCCCGCCGATCTCTTCAAATTCGCCATGGTGGTTGTGAAATCCCGCCTGGATGCCAGCCGCTTTGGTCTTACGGCCGATCTCGTTCAGCTCGTCGGCCGCCTTTATCCAGTCGTCCATGGTTGCTGTTTTGGGTAATCCGAAACTCGAGAGGATGATCTGCTTCTGTCCCGATTGCGTGGCAAAGGCAATCCGTTCATTCAGGTTGTTGCGCAATTCGGCCATCCTGTAATGAGTGCTCTCAAATTTTAACCCGGCATCGTTGACAATCTTTTGCATCTCCCTGCCTGAATACTTCATCAAAGGGGTCCAGCCATATCCCGGAGGCGAGCACATCTCCACGGTTTCATAGCCCATGGCTGCCATTTTTCTCAGGGTGCCCGGGAAGTCCTTCAGCAGCTCTTCCCTGATGGTCCACACCTGGAATCCCAGGGGTAGCCTGTACATCTTGCCGGCCGGAGTGGCCTGCACTCCGAAAGGCAGGGTTGCGGCCATGGCTGCACCCCCCAGGGCCAGCGATGTACCGAGAAATTTTCTTCTTGAGATATTGTTCATATGATTACTAACTTGGTTGGAAAAATCGGAATTCTGACTATTTCACGCAAAGATGCTAAGAACGCGGAGAAGAATTTCAATTCATTTTATCTCTCCGGTCTTTGCAGGCAACTTCACTATCCATACAACTTCAGCATTTCATAACACCTACCCTTGCGAACTTTGCGTCTTTGCGAGAGACTTCCACTTACAATTCCCATCCCGGGCGGTATTCCCGGGTCAGGAACTTGTTGGCTTCCGGCAGGTTTGTGATTTTCATGGCGGAGGAATCATATTCCACGATTCTTCCTGCCCGGAGTGCCACGGCACCCAGCAGGATGGTCTCAGTGACCGGTCCGGCATGGATAAAGCTTCCCGGTGACGTGGTCTTATTCCGGAACGCCCCGATCCAGTTGGAGTTATCCCGGGAGTCTTCCTCTGCCACCTCCGTTTTCAGCCATTTCATTTTCGATTCAGGCACCAGCACCGGTTTTTCACCCCGGAAGCCGGCGATGATCTTCCCCTTGTCGCCCACGAACATCATTCCTTCGGGAGAGAGGGATTTTCCCGTCGACCGGAGCTCTTCGGGCACCAGAGGCCGCATACCCCCGTCGTACCATAACAGGTCGAAAGGCGGCAGACTTTCCTGGGCCCGGAAGTGAAAGCGGATGATACAGGACAATGGAAATGCCACGTTGTTTTTCAATCCCCGTGATACTCCATTGTCGAGGAAAGAGGTTGTCGTGCCATAAGCTTCAGCGCTGACAGCCGGTGTTTTCACCCCCAGGGTAAGGAAGAGGGGAAAGAGGCTGTAGTGACCCATGTCGGCGATGCTGCCCCCTCCAAAGTCGTACCAGCCACGGAAAACGGCATGGGTATAATGGGGATGGTATGGCCTGTCGGGGACTGGTCCCAGCCAGAGCGGCCAGTCGAAGCCTTTGGGCACCGCGACCGTTTCTGCGGGGTTGGCCTGCCACTGAGGCCATACCGGACGGTTCGACCAGTTGTGGATCTCCCTCAGCGTGCCGATGAAGCCTGCATCGATCCACCCTTTGATGGTTTCATACTCCGGACGGTGGCTCCATGCCAGAAGATGGGTCCCCACCCCCGACGTACCCGCCATCGCGATGGTACGTTTCGCCTCGCTCATCCGGTTGGCAATGGGCTTGTGGGTCACCACATGCTTCCCCTTCTGCATCGCCGCAATAGCCACAGCGGCATGCAAATGGTCGGGCGTCATGATCTTCACCGCATCAAAATCCTTCTCCTTCTCCAGCAACTCCCTGAAGTCGGCATACGACGGACATTTGTACGAGCCGGTACCCCTGGCTTTGGCATAGAACTTCTGCACGAATTCCTGCCCCACATCCCGGCCTCCGGGGATGCCGTTCAGCTTTTCACCCCAGGAAGGATCTCCCAGAGCCCTGCGAAGGTCATTCTTTACCCCTTCTGCCGACCAGTCGACATAGTCGGTGGTAAATTTGTTGGGATCACAAACTGCCACGATCCTGACTGACGGGTCGGCAATCAGGGAGGTCATCTCACGGAGTCCCTGCGTGCCGCAACCGATATAGGCTACAGCCAGCTGGTCACTGGGAGCTGTGAAGCCCGTACCTCCAAGCACATTCCTGGGCAGGATGGTGAATCCTGCTGCTGCAACAGCCGTCGTTTCCAGAAACCTCCGGCGATTAATTTTCAGGGTTGATGTCATAGTTTCGGATTTCAGAGTATAGTTTTAGTTTTTGATTCCCCGAATTTAAGAAATTTTGCGGAACAATTGAAGCCCTGCGGATACCCTCCTCTCCAATCCGGCGCTCCTATTTCCCCACCCACATTTTAAAGGCCGATGCTTTGAGCCGGCTGACGGTGATTTTATCATTCACGGGACTTTTCAGCCTGACAATGAGCTTATTTCCGAAATAGTCCTCGAAGCGGGAAATCAAATCGATGTGGATGATGGTTTTGCGATCGGCGCGGAAATAGAGGTCCGGATCGAGCTCCTCTTCCAGCCTGTCGAGTGAGAAATCAACCACATGTTTCTCCCCGGTCCACGTAATGGCGGTAGTAATGCGATTCTCGCTTTCGAAGCATGCGATATCCGGGGTGTCGAGCTTGTAATACCGGTTTCCCGCGGAAATCAGAAATCGCTTCCGGAATTCCTTTTTACCGGAACGGATCGCCTGAAGGACTTCCCCATAGTTCACCCCCTGAAATTCCGGAAACTGGTTTTTCCGCCAGCCCTCAAACTTCACAAGAGCCCGCTCCAGGTCACTCTCTCTGACCGGTTTCAGCAGATAATCGATGCTGTTCACCCTGAAGGCCTGGATGGCATACTGGTCGAAAGCCGTGGTAAAAATGATGCTGCTCCTGACTTCCACCTGATCAAAAATTGAAAAACAGGGTCCATCGCTCAGCTGGATGTCCATCAGCACCAGGTCGGGCTGTTCCCCGGAGGAAAAAAAAGCCACACTCTGCCTGACACTTTCCAGCCGGGCCACCACCTCCCAGCCGGGACGGAGCGACAGCAGCATGGCTGCCAGCATCCGCATGTTCGGAATTTCATCCTCTACAATGGCAACTCTCATTTTCTCATTTTAAAGTAAGGGCAATTCCACCTTAAATTCTTTTCCCGAATCCGCGACCGTCACTTTCTTCTCAGTCAAAAATTCGTAACGCGCCATCAGGTTGCTCAGTCCCTTCGAAGTCGAATAGGAACTTTCCCTGGACTGAATGTTATTTTCCAC
>CAYYJE010000165.1:0-4604 GCA_964472165.1 uncultured Prolixibacteraceae bacterium
CCAACCACCCCGTCATTTCATTCGTACCTCATGAAACGCCACCCCTCCTATCCCTACGGGCAGGAGGGGAAACTTTCGCAATCCGCTGTATATCCCGGGGCCTCAGAATGCAACCCTTGAACGCCGAAGGCCCTGGAACTTTGGAACCTTGAACCCTCAAAATCTTTAATCTTAAATTGTAAGTCTTAAATATCAAACAATTACACCATTAATCTTAACCTTAATCTCAACCTTAACCTTTGAACTATTTGGCGATTTGATGATTTACCGATTTGATGATTTCCCGATTTTTAAACAAATCAGCAAATCAATCAATCAACAAGTCGACAAATGGATTCCTTAACCTTATATATAATGGTATACTACCGCCCCGGTTCAACCAGAGCCACCGCTCCGGAAGGTGGAACGGGCTGGTGGGTGTAGGCCGGACAATTGCAGGTTTTGCAGGAGGAGAGGAAGAAAATTAAGAGCAGGCAGAAGAGCGGCAGCCAGTGTTGTATGCCGGTGCGACCGGGTCTGTTTTTTAACATAGTAATGTTTTGTTGATTTCCGATTAATTTTTTGGTGATATGAACGCTGTTCTTTAAAAAAACGTATATTTGAGCGTCCATTTTTCCGGGATTCCGGCAGATTTCAGGAAGCTTTCCGGGAGAAATGAACAGGACGGTGTCACAAATCAGGCTTAAAAAGTTGGAATTGTTGGAAAAAACCAGGCTGAATACGTAAAATAGTGTGTAAAACATGAATAATTATAAACCAATTATTTTGTACTTTGCATTTAAATTTGTTAGGTTTGTATTATGAGAATAAAAAAGAGGACATTTATGTCTGAAAATAAGAATTTATTATTTATAAATCAAAATCAATCAATCAATTAAGTTCAATTAAAAGCAAGTTGCTATGAAAAAATTTACTAGAGATTTCTTGCTCGGAGAACTTGGCATTTGGCGTCATCTCCGAAAAATTGGCCTTGGGTTGGTATTGGCACTCTGGACGACTCTTGCATTTGCGCAGGGTAACCAGATTACCTACCAGTTGAAGGCTGCTGCTTACACGGATTGTTATCGGATCGATAACAATTACATTGTTCCTGTCTATATGAAGGACTTTCTCAAAATCAAGGAGTTCTCGCTGGAGTTCACTTACCCCAACGTGACCGATTTTGATTTTGTAGATGTCATTGATGAAGTGTCAGGTCTTGGGACTGTGGCATCTACACATGACGCTGCCACCGGCAAGGTCGTTCTGAAATGGGGAAACAGGGTCTCTCAGACTCCGGTTACGCTTACTCCTACCGGTGAAGATATCCTGGTTTTCAAACTTAAATTCACCATTCCTGCTTTCCAGCACCAGTACAGCATGGCCAACCAGTTTGAATTTGCTTCTCTGATCGACTGGAATTTAGCCAAGGTTGAACTCTGGAACGACGCAGGACAGTGCGATATCCTGAATTCCAATATCCATGACGGCTCTCTGACCATTACACAGAAATGGCAAAGTGTTGTTCTCGACTCGGGTGTGGCCAACTGCTATGGTTCGCTGGCAACCGTTACCGTAGAAACACCTGCCCATGTGGCCGGTATGACCTACTCATTTAATGGTGCAACAACCTATCAGGCGAGCAACTCGACCGATGTCACTGCCCCTTCAGTGAATAATACATTGATCATTAAGGATGCCTCCTGCATTTCTTATATCAAAAAGTTTGATGTAGAATCGGCTAAGGCTTTAAGTTTTGCTGCTGCAACTCCGGTTAAAGCAAATTGCCCTGGTGGTTTGGGTGATCTGGAAATTATTGCTGATGGCGGAACAAAACCTTACACCTATTATGTTATTCCGGAAAAACAGTGGCTTGCTGGTGATTTAATGTATTCACAGCTTTATAATACGCATGGTCAGACCATTGCGGACCTCCTGAAATATGATCATGTGAACAATGTCATCCAGCTTCCTGCCGGAACACCTGAAACTCCGAAATATTACTGGGTAGCTGTTCAGGATGCCAATGGTTGTGCCAGCCTCACCGGTACAAAACTTTTGTCGTGGTGGAAAAGAGTAGCTGTGGTTGATGAAAATGACCCCTGGGAAATCACTACGCTGGATGGAACAGAGCTGATAACCAGCTGCTTTGGTCAGGAAGACGGAAGGATCACCTTCTCGATCGATGGTGCAAATCCCTGGGATGAAGAGGGGTACAACGTAGCCCTTAACGGGATGTATCTCGGCAAAATGTTCGAATACGACAGCGATGTGAAAAGTACCTGCCAGGGTGAACCCTGTATGAAGTCGGAGCTTGCTCCCGGAACCTATACTTTCGTGATCAGCGATGAGAACGGCTGCTCGAAGACGGTTACATATGTGATTACTCAACCTAAAAAGATCAAATTTACCGTTGACCATACCGATGCGGGTTGCGACCAGCCTGTGGGTACACTCTGGATAGCCTCCGTGGATGCCAGCACCGGAACCGGTTCCACTTCTACATGGGAATGGAGCTATTCCACCGATCCCAGCTGGACCGATGAAGCCGAAATCAGCGAGTGGTATCCTTTGAGCTATCACGCAGAAAATCTTCCTGCAGGTGTTTATTATGTGAAGGTTAGAGATGGCAAACATTGTGAGCAGAAATGGATCAATGAAGTGAATAACGATGCGGCCATTAAGATTCTCACCACAGTGTTTGACCTGGTATACGATCCGATCAAGTGCTTCGGCGATCCAACCACCGCAAGAATCGTTCTTAAATCAGGCGATGGCAACCATACTTTTAACTATAAGGCTGAAAAAAGGGTAGGATGGAATTGGGTAACTGTTTCAACCGGAACTGATGGCTGGCAGACTACCAATAGCTTTAGTAATCTCCTTGCTGGTTTGTACAGATTTTCTGTCAAGGATATCACGGCCGCAGGCTGTGTGGTAAGCTGGAGGCAGTCGATTCAATATGAACGTATACCAGGTCAAACTCTGGCACCGCTGGATATCGATGTACTGACCTACAACACCAGACCTCCGAGCTGCCCCGGTAACAACGACGGGAATATTTCGGTAAGGGCTGCAGGTGGAAGGCCATGGGGCGCCAACACCTATCAGTTCGCCATCGATGACCGTCCGTTCAACTTCGCCAGTGAAATCAGCAATTTTGCTGCGGGTGCAGGGGAACATACGATCTACGTGAAAGACTCGGCAGGTTGTATCAGCCAAACAAGGGTGAGACTTCCCGGTGGGACGAACGAAATTGATTTCGTAGACAAAATTTATGTACAGTGTACCAACGACAGCGTGAACCTTTTCAATGCCCAGGCATATGATTATTGGTGGATGCAGGTTGGTATGGACAAAGGTTACCTGAAATATTACAACTGGTATCTATGGGAAAACCATGTGGGTGACGAAGATGAATACGACTGGATCTGGGTATGGACATCCGGCGGCGACTGGGTGAAAATGCCTTACCAGGGGAATATCTACTCACGCAATCCGAAACTTTACATCACCCAGCAGCCCTGGACGGCGAAGTCCGATATCGTGGCTACCGGAGAAGTGGTCGGACACAATTCAACTTTTGCTGCAGGTACCTACTTCCTTGTGGCCAAGGACGAATGGGGTTGCTACTCCAATGTCGACACCATTAAGATTATTGAACCCGATCCGCTGGAGGTTGTGGTATCGAAAGTGGACGCCGGATGTTTCGGAACGTGGACGGGGATGATTAAAGCTGAAGCCTCTAACGGCAACTGGCCCATTCCTTCACCTTCACCCATTAAACCAAAATACCAGTATGTGCTGGTAAATCAGCCTGACATTTTCTCACATCCGACATGGGCTACCACCCAGGTGGAATGGATTGATTTCAAGAATGAAAATGATTTCCGCAACGACAGCGTATTGCTGATCTCTGCCCAGAAGGGAAAATACTGGCTTGCCGTACGTGACTACTGTGGTATCCATGACCCCTCACTGGTATTTGTGACTCCGGAACCGATTGTGATCGAAGGTAAAGATCCGATTAAAGCTACTACGAAGGTTATCAACGTCCTCTGCTTCGAAGGAAAAGACGGTGCCATCTTTGCTATCGATGTAACCGGTGGATTTGGCGGGTTCAAATATGAACTTGAAGCTACGAGCGTGGCCAAACCGAATCCTGCCACAGGATGGCCGTTGAAGAACACCACCGGAACATTCCAGAATCTGGCGGCTGGTACCTATAAACTGATTGTGAAAGATTCGCAAGGATGTGCTCCTTATGAAAAAAGTTTGGTGGTTACACAGCCCGACAAACTGGTGCTGACGCTTGCCAAGGTTTATCCTTCATGCAACGGTGTTACCCAAGACGGGATCATCCGCTATATTATTACCGGTGGAACGCAGCCTTACAAGGAATCGACCAACAACGGACTAAACTGGTTTGATATTCCTGAAAATGACGAGATCACAACCATATTTGACCGTCGTGCTGGTGCTGGAAAATATACGGTAATGATTGAAGATGCCCATGGTTGTAAAACTGAAGCTCCTGTTGAATTGTTGGAACCTGCTGCACTGGGTCTCTCACTGACTCTTAAAAGCAAAGTTTCATGTGCCCAGGCTGAAAGCTGTAATGCTAC
>CAYYJE010000166.1:0-2665 GCA_964472165.1 uncultured Prolixibacteraceae bacterium
CGGGCCAGGGTACTCCTCCTGTCCAGGCGGAGAAACATTCGGATCCCCGGTTATGTATCTTCGACCTCCGTCGGTCAGCACCTACGGCTCTCAGTCCCTTAGTCGCTCCATGGTTCCAGGTTCCAAAGTTCCAGGTTCCAAAGTTCCAGGTTATGTCCGGATTCACAATACGATCCTTTATTCAATCACTCAATCGCTCAATCGCTCAGTCGCTTAGTCTCTTAGTCGCTCCCTCGCCTTATCTCCATGGTCCATGCCCCATGCTCCATGCCCCATGCTCCATGCCTTTTAATCCGTGTTTATCCGTGTGCCATTTCCCAAATCACGATTTCTTTCATCAAATCACCGGGATATCAAAAAATATTTAACTTTGATGCTGTAAAACATATTCAAAAAACATCCCTATGTGGCACTTTGAATTAGGAATTAAGGAAATACTTGAAAATCAGAAATCTATTTTTTCAATGCTTACCCCTGAGGAAAAAGTGGATCTTCAAAACCACACCTCTCTCACAAGCTACCGTAAAAACGAATATATCTTCAAGGAAGGTGACAAACCCAGCGGGTTCATGATGCTGGTAACCGGAAAGGTGAAGATCTTCAAGGAGGGTGTGGGAGGAAGGGAACAGATCATCCGCATGTCGAAACCCATGGGACTGATCGGGTACCGGGCTTTGTTTGCCGATGAAAATCACATCGCCACAGCCGTCACCCTCGAAGATTCGGTGATCGCCAATGTGACCATGGAATTCATCCAGAAAAAGGCGTTGAAAAACAGCGAATTCTCATTGATGCTGCTCCGCAAATTTGCCCGCGAACTGGGCTTTGCCAACATCCGGACGGTCACCCTGACCCAGAAACATATCCGGGGAAGACTGGCTGAATCCCTCATCCTGCTGGCCGACAAATATGGGTTCGAACACGACAACACCACGCTGAAAGTGTATATGTCGAGGGAAGACATTGCCAACCTTTCCAATATGACCACCTCCAACGCCATCCGCACCCTCTCCACTTTTGCCAACGAAAAACTGATCACCATCGACGGCCGCAAGATCAAGATTCTCGACCTTTACCGCCTCGACCGGATCAGCAAACTGGGGTAGACCCTTGGTGTCGCATGCCCTGATACCGCTTCCGGGTTTTAAAGTTCCCGGTCAAAACTGACAGCCGGGAGCCTCCGTTAATCCTGTATGTAAATTCTTTTTACCCGCTGCGATATTCCGGTGAGGATTTCGTAAGGAATGGTTCCGGCACGTTCCGCCACTTCGCTTACAGGGATTCTTTCCCCGAAAAATTCCGCCTCATCACCGGGTTCGCAAGCCACATCCGTCACATCCACCATGCACATGTCCATGCAGATGTTCCCGATCAGGGGAGCCATACTTCCCCGGATGGCGACCATCCCGTTTCCGTTTCCCAACCTCCGGTCGAGTCCGTCGGCATAGCCCACCGGCACCACGGCAATTCTGGAAGGCCGCATCACAACTCCCGAGCGGTTGTATCCCACAGTCTCTCCCGGCACAACCTCCTTGATCTGCGAGAGGGTACTCTTCAGCCTGCTGATGGGTTTCAAAGGCAATCCTGTGGTGCTGACCCCATAAAGCCCGATGCCCAGCCTGACCATGTCTAACTGGTAATCGCCAAATCGTTCGATCCCTGCGGAATTGAGGATATGCCGCATTACAGGGTACTCCAGCATTCCGGCGGCCAGGTCACCCAGTTCCCGGAAGCGGCGGATCTGTCCGAGGGTAAACTGGTCCATGGCAGGATCGTCGCTGGCTGCCAGATGAGAAAAGAGGGACTGCACCCTTAAAACGGAGTGGACACGGCAACTGGCCACAACCCCGGCAACCTCTTCCTCCGATTTTAGTCCCAGACGGTTCATTCCGGTATCGATTTTGAGGTGCACCGGGAAATCACGTACCGCATTGAGGGCAGCTGTCCGGTAAAACTGTCCGGCAAGTTCCACGGAATAGAGGTTGGGTTCAAGCCGGTAATCGATCATCTGCTGAAAACTGTGTTGTTCGGGATTCATCACGATGATGGGAAGGGTGACCCCTCCTTCCCGCAGCTCTTTCCCCTCATCGGTGACAGCCACAGCCAGGTAATCCACCCTGTTGTACTGTAAAAGTCTTGCAATTTCCACATCACCACTTCCATAGGAAAAGGCTTTCACCATTACCATGATCTTCGTTCCGGGCAGGAGCCGGCCTCTGAAAATATTCAGATTTTCAACCAGCGCGCTGAGGTTGATCTCCAGGATGGTTTGATGTGCTTTCTCCTGCAGGGCCTCCGAGATCTCCTCAAACCGGAAATCACGTGCGCCTTTGATCAGCAGGGCGGCCTGGCTGAGCTTTACCCTGCGGATCTGTTTAAGAAATTCCCCCGTGGAGCTGAAAAACTGTTTCTCCATCGAAAAAATATCCCCCGCAGCACGAATGGCACTTCCAATCCCGATCAGCCGCTTCACCCCGGAGGCACTCAACAGGTTGTTCACCTGGCGGTACAACCGGGCAGGGGGAAGCCCCGACTGCCGGATGTCGGAAAGTATCACCACCTTCTCCAGGTGGTTCTTCTCAGCCTGCCGGTTCAGCACCGACAGCGCAATTTCGAGGGAGTTGATATCGGAATTGTAAAAGTCATTCAGGAGCATCGCGCCATG
>CAYYJE010000166.1:2765-4563 GCA_964472165.1 uncultured Prolixibacteraceae bacterium
GGAGCGCTCCGGTCATGCAGCGACCATCCCAGGGGTTCAATGCCGTGACGTCTGCAATAGCCGGGCACCATGGCCGCCAGGAGGGGCTGATCCATACAAAAAACCAGCTTTTCACATCCCGCGAACAGCAGCAGTTTCTCTTCAATCTTCTGTTCCAGGGAAATAAAATGCTCCTGGTGTGCATCCCCGATATGGGTGAGGATCCCGATTGTAGGCCGGATTACCGGAGCGAGTTTCTCCATTTCGCCGGGTTCGCTGATCCCCGCTTCGAAAACCGCCAGGTTGTGGTTTCCGCTCATAAGCCATACCGACAGCGGTACGCCGGTTTGGGAATTGTAACTCTTAGGACTTCTCACAATGGAAAATTCGCCGGAAAGGAGGTCATGAAGCCACTCTTTGACGATCGTCTTGCCGTTGCTCCCGGTAATCCCGATCACGGGTATTGTGAACTTCACACGGTGGAAGGCCGCAAGCCGCTGCAAGGCCACCAGCGTGTCCTCCACCGCGATGAAGGCTGACTCAGCAAAGGAGGGAGGGACATAACCGGAAGAAACCACGAAGACCTTCACACCCCTGGAAACCAGCTCTTCCACATACTGGTGGCCATCGTTTCGCACTCCCCTGAGTGCGAAATAAACCGTTCCCTCCGGATTCAATAATGTACGGCTGTCGACCGACAGATGGACAACCGGATAGTCAGGCGGCAACATTCCGGAAATCAGCTTTCCCGACACCGCCCTTGCGATCTTTTCAACCGTAAAAGCGCTCATTGCCTGGTATTCTCCTGAAGGTAACACCGGCGACACAAAGGTTCATAAATGTCTTTCTCGCCCAGGAGCACCACCTGCTCCTTCTCCGACATCCGGTGTGAAAACTGCGCAACCGATCCGCAACGCATACAAACGGCATGTACCTTGGTCACAAAATCGGCAACCGCCATCAATCCCGGTATGGGGCCAAAGGGATTTCCCTTGAAATCCATATCCAGACCTGCGACGATGACCCTGGTCCCCTGATTGGCAAGCTGTACCACCACATCGACCAGGTGCTTGTCGAAAAACTGGGCTTCATCGATACCCACCACATCCACATCAGCGGAGAGCAACAATATATTGGAAGAATTCTCCACCGGGGTGGAACGGATCGAATTCTCATCGTGCGAAACCACGTCGACCTCAGAATACCGGACATCGATGGCCGGCTTAAAAATCTCGATCCGCTGCTTCGCATATCCAGCCCTTTTCAGTCTTCGGATCAGCTCTTCGGTTTTTCCGGAAAACATCGATCCGGTAATCACCTCAATGCTTCCCATCCTTTTGCCGGTATTTAATTCCCTTTCAATAAACATATGCGGTAATCAAGTGAGAAATTAATATTTTTACAGCAACAAATAATCATTATACAAAGCTACAATTCCTGTATTGAAACCGGACTCCTATCCCCTGAAAAAGTTTTCCACGGGAGGGCAGCAGGGCAGAGCATGCAGGATTGAATTGGGAATTTTAACAGATATGGACAACAAGAAACTGATGCAGATTCTGTTACGCGATGTGCAGGAGCTGGAAAAACTGATCGTGGAGATCGAACAGGACGGCCACTTTGACAAACTCGACATGGAATTGCTGCACACCCGCATCACGGGAGTCCGCCATTTGCTCGAAGTTTTTACGGAAATGAAACACCAGCCGGCCCCGGTGCAGGCCACATATGAACCACGCCCCTCCCCTCAGGCGCCGGTCGGGGAAAAGGCTGCACCTCCCGTTATCCCAGTGGTTCCGGCACAGGCACCCCCGCCCGC
>CAYYJE010000167.1:0-4526 GCA_964472165.1 uncultured Prolixibacteraceae bacterium
CCTCCTGGCCAGGAGGAGAAAAATTCGGATCCCCGGTTATGCTCCCCAGTCCCTCAATCCCTCACTCCCTTCGTCTCTCAGTCTCTTAGTCGCATAGTCGCAAAGTCTCTCCTTCGCCCGCCGAAGCCTGCGTCAGCATAAAGGGGAGAGGCGAAGGCAGGTCGCTCTCCCGTCCCTTCGTTCTCTTAGTCTCTCAGTCTCCGCGCTCCGTGTTCATCCGTTTGCCCTTTCGCCGGAAATTACACCCCGGCAGCATCATATTTACTGAACGAGAATATATTTGTAAAAAAAACCAGACTATGGAAAAAAGTACAGGTATCAGGGAGTCATTTGCCACAAAGTTCGGGGTAATAGCGGCCACGGCAGGGTCGGCGGTAGGATTGGGAAATATCTGGAGGTTCCCTTATCTGACGGGCGAAAACGGGGGAGCGGCATTTTTGCTGATTTACCTGGGTTTTGTCCTGCTGATCGGCATACCGGTCATGCTTTCAGAATTTGTGATCGGCCGCTCTGCAAGGAAAAATCCCTACGGGGCTTTCCGGATGCTGGCTCCCGGGAAGCCCTGGTATCTGGTAGGGTTGATGGGGATTGCCGCAGCCTTTATGATCCTGGCTTTCTATACGACCGTGGCCGGATGGACCCTGGAATATATGTACCAGTCGGTGATCAATGGTTTCGAAGCCAAAAGCGGGGAACAACTCAGTGAAATGTTCGTCACTTTCAGGAGCGGCTCATGGCGCCCGGTGATGTGGTTTCTGGTTTTTATGGCCATGACAGCGGCAATCATCTTCATGGGTGTAAAAAAAGGGATCGAAAAATCCACGATAATCCTGATGCCGCTGCTTTTTGTGATTTTGCTGATCCTGGGGGTGCGTTCCCTCATGCTCCCCGGCTCCATGGAGGGAGTCAGGTTCCTTTTTAATCCCGATTTCTCCAAAATCACCGGTTCCTCCATTCTGGCAGCCCTGGGACAGGTTTTCTTTTCCATGAGCATCGGCATGGGAACCCTGATCACCTATGCCTCTTACTTCCCGAAAAAGGACAATCTTTTCAGTACTTCACTCTCAGTGGCCTTCACCGATACCCTTGTTGCTGTGCTGGCCGGAATTGCCATTTTCCCGGCGGTCTTTTCCTTTCATATCGCTCCGGGGTATGGCGAAGGCCTGGTCTTTGTAACCCTTCCCGGAATCTTTCAACAGATGCCCGGAGGAAATTTCTTCGCACTGCTCTTTTTCCTGCTGCTCGGATTGGCAGCCCTGACTTCCACCATTTCGGTTCTTGAGGTGATCGTGGCTTTCTTCGTGGAACAGCTGAACCTTACCCGCAAGGCTGCCACATGGATTGCCGCTTCAACTGTCTCCATCCTGGGTTTCATGTGCGCCCTTTCCTGGAACAGCCTCCTGGAAGGCGTCCGTATTTTTGGATTCAATATTTTCGGACTGCTAGATTTCACTTCCGCCAACATCCTCCTGCCGGTAGGAGGGTTCTTTATCGTTATTTTTGTGGCCTGGTTCTTCGGCCGGGACAAGACAAAGGCTGAATTGTCGAATTCAGGCACCCTGAAAGCAGGATATCTTCCCGTATACCTTTTTATTATCCGGTTCATTGCACCTGTGGCTTTGGCGTTTATTTTCCTGAACGGACTGGGGCTGATCCGTTTTTGACCATTTTTCTGCCCAGGAAGCTTTCAGATTTCGTTTTTTTTCACTATCTTGAAGATCCGGAAGAGAGGACGCTGCCGGATATTGTACCGGGTCGTTTCCCGCCGTTTCAGGAGTTTGCCTTAATCGTGCACGGCGATGGAGCAAAGGGAATTCAGACAACTCATGAGGGATTATTTTTCCTTTACCCGTTCGGAACGAAGGGGCATGGTGGTGCTTTGCATTCTCCTTGTCCTGTCGGTGGCAGTGAATCTGCTGTCAGGGAAAATCCGCACCGGTAAGCCTGCAGATCCCATGGAATTCAGGAAGATGTTGCAGCTGATGGAACTTCCGGCTCAGGAGGCGCCGGTTCCCCGGCTGACGCTTTTCCCGTTTGATCCGAACCGGATCACGGAAGAGGAGCTCGATTCGCTCGATCTGCCTGCGCCGGTCAAGCGAAATCTACTGCGGTACCGGCAAAAGGGAGGGGCATTCCGCAAGGCGGCCGATTTCGGCAGGCTTTATGGCATGAACGATTCCCTGATGGCGGAAATTATGCCCTATCTGACGATCCCTTCCTCCGTGCGGCCTTATTTTTCTGAGAAGCGGGAGTATCCCCGGAGGGAATTCCGGGTGGCTGATTCCGGAAGGGTTGACAGGGAGGTGCAAAAGTACAGATTCCGGGAACAAACTCCCGTGATGGTGGAGCTCAACAGCGCTGATTCGGCCATGTTGCTGGGTCTGCCGGGAATAGGACCTGCCTTTGCCGGGCGGATCATCAGGTACCGCAACATCCTGGGAGGATTTTTTTCACCTCAGCAGTTGCTGGAAGTGTATGGGATGACGCCGGAGCGGATGGCGCAGTTCCTGCCTTTTGTCACTGCCGACTCCTCCCTGATCAAAAGCATCAGGTTGAACTTTGCCGATACCCGGACACTGGCCCGGCATCCTTATCTCGGCAGGGAACCCGCATCCCGGATCGTGGATTTCCGTTCCGCAAACGGCCCGTTTGCGTCTCCCCGCCAACTTCTGGATCATCAGCTGGTTGACGGAGAACACTTCGAAAAAATCGTTCCTTACCTCACCTGCCGTTGATTTTTCCTGAAAGGTTAAGCCTCGGATGGATTAATGTGATTTTTTTATATTATCTTTGAATAGGATCGAATATTTTTTAATTTTGCGCCTCGTTTTAAAATTTAAATTGAATACGCATGATCATTATTCCGGTTAAAGAAGGAGAGAATATTGAAAGAGCCCTGAAAAGGTTCAAGAGGAAGTTTGAAAAAACAGGTGTGATTAAGGAATTAAGGGAGAGACAGGTATTTTCAAAACCCTCGGTGAAGCGTCGCGCAGAATTGATGAAGGCGGTTTATATTCAGGGGTTACAGCGCCAGGAAGACTAATCGGAAGGTTAGTGATTCCTGTTTTTGCAGTAAAGTGAAAGCATGAATCATCAGGAATCTTTCATCCATTTTCTCACGTATGAGAAGCGTAATTCTTCACATACGGTGGTAGCGTACCAAAATGACCTCGATCAGTTCGTACAGTTTTGTACGGAAATGACCGGGGAATTTGATATTAAAACCGTGGACCGTAAGCTGGTCAGGGAGTGGGTGGTGAGGATGATGGAGGAAAAGCTTTCACCCCGGTCAGTCAGGAGGAAGATCTCCTCCCTGAGTGCTTTCTTCCGGTATCTCATGAAACAGGAAATTGTGGATGCCAATCCGGTTCACGATCTTCCTCTTCCCAAGGTGAGAAAACGATTGCCGGGATTTGTGGAGGAGAGCAGCCTGAACCATCTGCTCGATGACGGCTTCTTTCCCGAAGGTTTCACAGGGGTGCGTGACAAGCTGGTTATCGCCCTGCTGTACGGGACCGGGATAAGGCTGAATGAGCTGCTGACGCTGACCGATGCGCATGTCGACCTGGGACAGTACCAGATCAAGGTGCTTGGGAAGCGGAACAAGGAACGGATCATCCCTTTTTCAAGGAGCCTGAGGCCGCAGATCGAAGCCTATCTCCGGGAGAGGGAAGCCCTGTTCGGAGCGGGTTGCGGAAGGCTGGTGGTCACAGCGAAGGGTGAACCGGTATACGAAAAACTCATATACCGGATCGTCAAAGGATATCTCGCTCAGGTCACCCTTTCTGAAAAAAAGAGTCCACATATCCTGCGACATACGTATGCCACACATCTGCTTAACAAGGGAGCTGACCTGAATGCGGTAAAAGAGCTGCTGGGCCATGCCAATCTGGGAGCTACCGAGATATACACCCACACCACATTTGAAAAATTACATTCCATATATAAACAAGCTCATCCAAGGGGCTAAAAACTGACGGATTATGAATATTAAGGTAAATGCGGTACACTTCACAGCCGATCAGAAACTGATTGACTTTGTGAGCAAGAAAGTAGCCAAGATGGATACTTTTTACGACGGAATTATCAATGCGGAGGTGTCGTTAAAGGTCGAGAAACCCGAGACTGCCAACAACAAGGTTTCTGAAGTAAAGATTTCCCTTCCTGCTGCCGAGAATCTGTTTGCCAGGAAGCAGGCCGACTCGTTCGAAGAAGCCACTGACCTTGCCGTAGAGGCTATTCGTCGTCAGCTTAAGCGGCACAAGGAGAAACTGCGGACAAAATAAATTTATCGAAAAAGAGATTTTTTGTGAGAGATAATGAATTAAATTATAACTTTGCACGGTTTTTTAAAAAGCGGGAGTAGCTCAGTCGATAGAGCATCAGCCTTCCAAGCTGAGGGTCGCGGGTTTGAATCCCGTTTCCCGCTCGATGCAGAATTCCGGTAAAACGGATATGCAAAAAAAGCCGAAGTAGCTCAGGGGTAGAGCGCATCCTTGGTAAGGATGAGGTCACGAGTTCAATTC
>CAYYJE010000168.1:0-4498 GCA_964472165.1 uncultured Prolixibacteraceae bacterium
TTCCGGTCTCCTTCAGCAAACCTGTGGCCGACAACGGCGGACTCATTCTTAGCTATGCCAATGCCGACGATGCCGATGAATTGTGGTTCAATGGCACCCTTGTAGGTTCTACCGGCTCCCTTCCTCCGGATTATATCAGCCGGTACGGGGTGAAACGGCGTTATGTGGTTCCTGCGGATCTGGTTAAGCCGGGAGAAAAGAACCTTATCGCGGTCCGCGTATATGACGGTGGCGGCGGTGGCGGTCTGATTTCCGAAACCATAACCGCCTATCCCATGTCGGATGTGTACAAACTCCCCCTGACAGTCCGTATTGCAGATGAAGACTGGGTTTTTGAAGGAAATCCGAAAATCACTGTCGGTCTGGCCACAGAAAACCAACTGGGAAAAGAGGTCCGGATTTCCGTGGGTCTCACTGTAACCACCGACGATTACCAGCCTGTCACCACGACTTCGAAAACCCTGAAGATCAAACATGACCAGAGCGGGCTGGCCCTCTTCGGCATCGACATTCCCGGACCCGGTTTCTACCGCTGCACCGCCTGGGCTGAAAAAGAGGGGATCAAGGGAGAAGAGGTGAAGTTTAATATCGGCTTCGAACCGGAAAAAATCGTCAGCCCCGTCGATACCCTTCCCGGATTCAAAGCTTTCTGGGAAAATACCCGGGCTGAACTCGGCGAAGTGAAACCCAACTTCAGGATGACTTTGCTTAAAGACAAGTCAGGAAGCGTGCGCAACCTCTACCATGTCACCATGCAATCGCTCGTGGATGTCACCGTGGAAGGATATTATGCGGTTCCGAAAGCCCCCGGTAAATATCCCGTCATTGTCAGCTACATGGGATACGGTTCGGCACCCTGGATGCCCGGGGGGGACTCCAATTCAGGGTGGGCCGAATTCGTCCTCTCCACGCGGGGACAGGGAATCCAGGCGGCCTCCAATACTTATGGAGACTGGATCCTTCACGGGCTCGACAGCAAGGAGAATTATTACTACCGGGGAGCCTTTATGGACCTGGTGCGGGCCATCGACTTCGTGGCATCACGACCCGAGGTTGACACGGAAAAGATTGTGGCCGAAGGAGGCAGCCAGGGAGGCGCCTTCACGCTGGCAGCGTGCGCCCTCGACCAGCGGATCAAAGCCGCCGCTCCAACGGTCCCGTTTTTGAGTGACTACCCCGACTACTTTAAAATTGCCCCCTGGCCGGCCAGCGCTTTTACCGGATACCTGAAAGAACATCCCGAAAAAACATGGGATGAAATATACGCCCTGCTCACTTTCTTTGATGTCAAAAACCTGGCGCACCTGATCAAATGTCCCATTTTGATGTCCGTGGGCCTGCAGGACGATGTCTGTCCCCCCCACACCAACTTTGCCGCTTTCAACCAGGTGACCCCTGACAAGAAGTATTATGTCTTCCCCGATCAGGGGCACAGCCTCCCCGCTAACTGGAACGAGATCAAAATGGAATTCTTCAATGAAAAGCTAAAACTACCCCAACCAGAGTAATATTTATAGACAAAACCTCGATGAGATTCCTTCTGTTGTTAACAGGGTACTTCTTAGTATTTACGCCACTTCTCCGGGCACAGGAGAATCAGCTGATCACTGTGGCGCAGGACGGGAGCGGCGAATACTGCAATTCCGGGCCTGGGGCTGATCCGGCTTTGCGCGTGAAATGGAGCCACCAGCTTTTAAAAAAGAGGCTTCGAAATACAACGATTCAAAAATCCTTTCACCTTTGTCTTCCAAAACCCATCTAACGGGAAAATGGTGGAAATAATAAACGACGATCATGAGAACCCATACGATTTTATTCTTTGTACTGCTTGCGCTGGTAACCCCTTCCACTGCCCAGAAGCAGAAAAACATCATGAAGCCGGGGGCTGCACCCGAAAAGCTTGCCGGAAATTTCAGTTTTACGGAAGGGCCGGCTGTCGACAGGAAAGGCAACATCTATTTCACCGACCAGCCCAACGATAAAATTTATATCTGGACGGTCGACGGAGCGCTGGAAGAGTTTTGCGGCAACTGCGGGCGTGCCAACGGCCTCTATTTCGACCACGACGGGAGCCTGCTTTCCTGTTCAGATGGCGAAAATGAACTGTGGCGGATTACCCCGGAAGGGGAACGCACCGTCCTTATCGACAACTACGACGGGAAACGGCTGAACGGTCCCAACGACCTCTGGATAAGACCCGACGGAGGGCTCTATTTTACCGACCCTCTTTATGCCCGGCCTTACTGGACTACCCGCAATGCCACCATACAGCAGGACGGACAGCATGTCTATTACCTGGCCCCTGGCAGCAAACTGCCGGTAAAGGTGGCCACTGACCTGGTCCAACCCAATGGCATTGTCGGCACTCCCGACGGGAAAACACTTTATGTGGCGGATCTCAAAGCAGGAAAGACTTACAGCTATGCCATCCAAAAAGATGGAAGCCTTACCGGCAAAACCCTGTTCGCCCCCATGGGATCTGACGGGATGACCATCGACAACCGGGGCAACATCTATCTTACCGGCAAAGGAGTGACTGTTTTTAACAGGAAAGGAGAAAAAATCAGCCATATTCCCGTGGAAGCACGGTGGACCGCCAATGTCTGCTTCGGAGGGAAAAAGAGAAACACGCTCTTCATTACCGCTTCCGAGTACCTTTACGGAATCAGAATGAAGGTAAAAGGAGTTCAATGATGCACGTACATTTTATCGCCATCGGGGGAAGCGCCATGCATAACCTTGCAATTGCCCTGCACCAGAAAGGGGTCGTGGTAACCGGATCGGACGACGAAATCACGGAGCCATCGCGGGGAAGACTGGCATTCCATGGATTACTGCCGGAGAAACCTGGATGGTTCCCCGCGAAAATCACACCCGGTCTGGATGTCGTCGTGCTCGGGATGCATGCGCGTGCCGACAATCCCGAGTTGATCAAAGCCCGGGATCTGGGTTTGAAAATATTCTCCTATCCGGAATTTCTGTATGAAGAGACAAAAAACAAAACACGGGTCGTAATCGGGGGAAGCCATGGCAAGACGACCATCACCTCCATGATTATGCATGTATTGCGAACCAGCGGGGTCCTTTTCGATTACATGGTTGGCGCACAGATTGAAGGATTCGACACCATGGTGGGACTTCATCAGGATGCCGGAATAGCGGTTTTCGAGGGGGATGAATACCTCTCTTCACCTGCCGATCCGCGTCCCAAGTTCCACCTCTATCATCCCCACATCGGCGTGTTAAGCGGCATTGCCTGGGACCACATCAACGTCTTCCCCACTTTTGAGCTGTATGTGGAACAGTTCCGGATTTTTGCCCGGCTTATAAAACCTGGGGGAATGCTGGTCTATTTCGGCGGTGATGAAAACCTGGAAAAAATCGCCGGTGAACAGTCCCACATCCATACGAAACGCTATTTTGCTCATCCTGCCTCCACTGAAGGAAATGTCACTTCACTGATTACCGGGGATAAGCCTGCAAAATTGGGTATTTTCGGAGAACATAATCTTCAGAATGTATCGGCAGCCCTGGAAGTATGCCGGGCTTTAGGAATTTCCGATGAACAGTTTTACAGCGCTATCACCTCTTTTTCAGGGGCTTCACGAAGACTGGAGGTATTGGCAGAAAAAGGAAACACCACTGTTTTCAGGGATTTTGCCCATTCTCCCTCCAAGCTGATGGCCACCACCCGGGCTGTAAAACAACAGTATCCCGGCCGGCGCCTGATCGCTTGCATGGAACTTCATACCTTCAGCTCCCTGAAAAAGGAGTTTCTCCCCCACTACCGGAATTCGATGGACGAGGCCGATGTCGCTTATGTCTATTTTAATCCCCACACTGTGGAGCATAAAAAACTGGAACCTGTCACACCGGAAATGGTTTACGAAGGTTTTAACAAACCCGGACTGAAGGTGACCACCGATTCGGAAGCGTTGTTCAGGGAACTTGAAGAGACCGATCTTGAAAACACAAACCTGCTGCTCATGAGTTCAGGCACTTTCGATGGGAAAGACCTGGCTGCTTTTGCCCAAAGGATAACCGGAATTCCGGAAGTGACTCACCAAACCGGCCTTCAATAAACAATCCAAAGATTAATCCACTTATTTCCAATGTATAAAAACACAAAACGCAGAGCATACCTATTGGCGGTAGCGATAACCCTGGGAGGAACAATTCCGGTTTCTGCCCAGAAAAAGCCCGGACCGGATGAAGCGAAGGTGCGCGCCCTGCACGAAAATATACTCACCATTGATACCCATGTGGATACTCCCATGAGCATGCTGGAGCGGGGTTTTGACATCGGAATCCGGAACAACACAGGAGAGGTGGATCTTCCCAGGATGAAAGAGGGAGGCCTCGACGCCATCTTTTTCGCGGTTTATACCTCGCAGGAAGCCAGGACGGAGAAAAATTATGCCGCTGCCTATTCCCTGGCCCATACCATGATTGATACGACCGTCGCGGCTGTGACACGGAACAGTGAGCTGGCCGTGAT
>CAYYJE010000169.1:0-4275 GCA_964472165.1 uncultured Prolixibacteraceae bacterium
TTTATGATTGGATTACTTAAACCGCCTCCGCACAAGGAGCTTCTTCCAGGTGAAAAAATCGATCCCACTTACAAACGCCTCAGGTGGCAGGTATTTCTTGGTGTTTTCATTGGTTACGCCGGCTACTACCTGGTGAGGAAGAATTTTTCCCTTGTAATGCCTGACCTCGTGGAGGCAGGTTATTCCAAAGGAGAGCTGGGAATTATTTCCTCCGCCATCTCCATCGCATACGGATTGAGCAAGTTTTTGAGCGGAAGTGTTTCCGATCGCAGCAATGCCCGGATTTTTCTGAGTCTGGGGCTTGTGCTTTCCGCGCTGACCATCTTTAGTTTAGGGACCATCCCTGTCCTGACCTCGTCGGTAACGATTATGTTCATCCTGTTGTTTATCAACGGATGGTTCCAGGGGATGGGCTGGCCTCCCTGCGGGAGGGTTATGGTGCACTGGTTTTCCACGAAGGAAAGGGGAACCATGATGTCAATCTGGAACATCGCACACAATGTCGGGGGAGGGCTGATAGGCCCCCTGGCCATCCTGGGTGTCGCGTTGTTCGGCGACTGGCAGAGCAAGCTTTATTTCCCGGCCATGATTGCCATTTTCATCGCGTTCATTGCGTGGCTTCTGGTAAGGGACACGCCACAGTCCTGCGGGCTTCCCAATATCGAAACTTACAAGCATGATTTTCCGAAAGACTACGAGGAGAAATATGAGAAGGAGTTTTCCACCAAAGAAATTTTCTTTACCTATGTACTTAACAACAGGTTGCTTTGGCTGATTGCAATCGCCAATGTGATGATTTACCTTGTGCGATACGGCATACTTGACTGGGCACCCACCTACCTTAAGGAAGCAAAGGGCTTTTCGATGCAGGAATCGGGGTGGGCCTATTTTGCTTATGAGTACGCCGGAATTCCCGGAACACTTCTTTGCGGTTGGATTTCAGACAAGATTTTTAAGGGACGACGTGCACCCGCGATCATCATCTATATGTTGATGGTATTCATTGCAATTCTGGTATATTGGAAAAATCCTCCGGGGCACGTGCTGATTGACAACATCGCCCTGATTGCGATCGGCTTCCTGATTTACGGTCCCGTCATGCTGATCGGCGTGCAGGCGCTTGACCTGGTGCCGAAGAAGGCTGCGGGGACGGCCGCCGGGCTTACAGGTCTTTTCGGCTATCTGGGCGGTGCCTTGTTTGCCAACATCGGTGTGGGATTCCTGGTCGACGAGTGGGGCTGGGATGCTGCCTTTATCTTATTCCTGGCGGCATGTGTGCTGGCGATCATTTTCACCGCATTCACCTGGAACAGGGAAAAACAACGACTGGCATAACATTAAAATACATACTACCATGAACCACAGAATAAAAGTTACATTTCTGCTTTTTGCCTTTTTCTGGAGCTATGCCCTGGAGGCCCAGACCTACCGCCGCATCATCGGATGGGATCAAAATGTTAACGAACAGATTGAAGCATTTCTCAATTCCACCCTTACCATGAATACCCGGAAGGTGGCAGTTTTTGATTGCGACGGAACCACATTCGGACAGGTACCCTACTATCTGGCCGATGAGGCGCTCTACCGCTATGCCGACGTAGTGCTGAAAGGGAGAAAGGATAAAGTGGCACAGGAGAAACTCGGGATTCTTGAAAGGATGGTCAAAGATGGCAACAACGTGGGCAAAGCCTATGTCGAGGACAGGATCCATTTTCTGGCCGGCCTCACGCCTGAGGAGATCGAGATGATCGGTGAGGATTGTTTCAGGGAGTCATACCAGAACAAAAGTTACCCGGAGATGAAACAACTGGTGGCCAATCTGAAGGAGTTCGGATTTGAGGTGTTTATTCTGACAGCCTCTCCGGAATTTCTTTACCAGAAGTTTATTTCAGAGGAGTATGGCATTCCGGTCACCCAGGTGCTGGGTGCCAAGTGTGTGGTGAAGGAGGGTGTGACCACCGGTGAGATCATTCCCCCCATTCCGCAGGATGACGGCAAAGCGCACACCATTGAAACCTATATCAAGGCAAAACCGCTCCTGGTGGGAGGCAACAGCCGCGGTGACATGGACATGCTCAATGAATCTGTGGGGCTGAAGATTATTGTCAATCCGGATGACATTACCGTCCGCGGTGCGGAAGATGGCCCGATGAGCGGCCTGACGGTGAAATCATACTGGGAGAAGGAAGGAGCCCTGATTGTGCGGTGCAACGACGTGAGGGATCCAAAAGTGATATTTCATACCGAACAGTGGAAGATCAGAGCGAACGTATCCAACCCCAAATAGAGAAAAAATTTCTTTTTCTCTATTTGAGGCGGAAGTAAAGTGGAGAAGCTTGATTTATCCTTCTCCTCACAACAGGAGCGCCTGCGGGCATTGTTTCTTAAAGGGAGTGCATGCGCCTGGCGTCATTCATCGGTACGGAACGGATTGGCAGGCAATCCGGCTGAATTGTAAAGGTTGACGTCGTCGGGATTGTTGGCCCAGCCATAGCGGACGGCTATGGGTGCGGGCACCTTGTCGCAGGACACTTCGACCTGGTTTTCCCCTTTAATTCTGGCCTGTGCCCAATGGTAGACACCGTCGGTTCCGGCAAGGGTAAACCCTTTCACATAGCCGTAGCGGTCGCGTGCCACCAGTCCGTCGCCCGCATGGTCAAAGGTAACCGTGGCTTTTCCACCAGAGAAATCCGCTGAGCGGAACAGGGGCCCTGAATGGAGGAGCTCTTTGCCGTAGGCGATTTTCATCGCGTGAAGAGCCAGTCTTTTGGCCACATCCTGTTTGTTGCGGGGATGAATGTCTTTTTCATCTCCGATGTCGATGGTGACAGCCATTCCCGTATTGGGAAGGGCCAGGGTTTTGGTCTGTGCCTCGCGCAGTTCGGCCCATTCACTTTCTCCCGGTGTTTGCGGGGGTGCCGTGAAGTTGGCCAGGGAGACAAAGAGGAAGGGGAAGTCGCCCACTTTCCAGTGGTTCCGCCAGTCGGTGATCAGCGCCGGAAAGATCCGCTGGTACTGTTTAGCCCTGTCGGCATTGCTTTCACCCTGGTACCAGATGGCTCCCCTGATGGGATAGGGGAGGATGGGGTTGATCATGCTGTTGAAAAGCAGGGTGGGGAAGGTGTTGGGGCCTACCGTCAGCGGACCGATGACGGCTTTGGAGATCCTGAATTTCCAGTCGCCCGAAATGTCCACTTTCTCCTTGCCGATGGTCAGGAACTGGTCTTTGGGGTCGCCCCATATTCCGCCGTTGCCGCCGGTATCGTTGACCCGTACCACCAGCATGTTCCTGCCGGGTTTGAGGTATTTGCTGTCGATGGTGTAGATCCGCTCCTTGCTATATAGCCCTTCCGTGCGGCCGATTTCGATGCCGTTAACCCAGGTGATGTCCGAATCGTCGACTTTCCCGAGGTGAAGGGTAACCTGTGCGTTGCTCTGTTCTTCGGTGAGTGTAATCTCTTTGCGGTACCAGCCGATGCCGTCGACTTCGGCAAATCCCTGTGCTTCCCAGTATTTGGGGACCTGAAGGGTATTCCAGTTGCCGTCGTTGAGGTCACTTACGTGCCATTTTGGTTTGCCGTTTTCCATACCCAGGTCCTCTTCGGGAAAATCCCCGTTGAAAAGTTTGCGGAATTTGGCCTTTTTCTCTTCCTCGAACGACTTCATGTCGAAATTTTTCAGCTGTTGGAGAGGTCTGGCAAAATCGGGATCTTTGCTGATGGTTTCCCCGCTGATCCAGGTCTCCGCCACGGTCCCGCCCCATGAACTGTTGATGAGTCCCACGGGAACTTTCAATTCCTGGTGGAGCTGGCGACCGAAGAGATAGCCGATGGCGGAGAAGCGTTCCACACTCTGAGGGGAACAGACATTCCATTCTCCTGCGTCGAGATCGTCGAGAGGGAGTGAGGAGATCTTCCGGGGAACCGTGAAAAGCCGTATCTCAGGGAAGTTGGCCGTGGCAATTTCTTCTTCGGCGTTGAGGGTCGATACCAGGGGCCACTCCATGTTGGACTGTCCCGAGCAGATCCAGACCTCACCCACCAGAATGTCGGTGAAAGAAAGGGTATTCCTGCCTTTTACGGTCATGGTATAGGGACCTCCGTATTTCATGGCGGGAAGGGTCACTTTCCATTTCCCTGATTTGTCGGCTGTTGTCCGCTGTGTGGTGTTTCCCAGGGTTACGGTAACCCTTTCACGGGGTGAAGCCCATCCCCAAACGGGGATCGCCTGCTCCTGCTGGAGAACCATGTGGGAACTGAAAATGCGGGGAAGCCT
>CAYYJE010000170.1:0-4162 GCA_964472165.1 uncultured Prolixibacteraceae bacterium
GGAATGCTCTTTGCAACGGCGGTAACCTTTCCCGGACATGCACAATTGAAAGCCGGCGATCAGTTTTCCGGGTGGAAAGAGGGGTTCCTCGACATCCATCACATCAATACAGGGAAAGGGGAGTGTGCGTTTTTCATGCTTCCCGACGGCACAACCCTGCTGGTTGACGCCGGTGACACCGGACGTCCCAAACCCCGTGTAACCGATCCGAAACCCGATGCCAGCCGCGCTCCCGGCGAGTGGATTGCCCGCTACATCCTTCATTATCTTGAAAATCGACCGGTCAGGAAACTGGACTATGTGTTGTTGACCCATTTCCACGACGACCACATCGGGGAATCGCGTGAAGGTGCAAAAATGTCGAAAAACGGTGCTTACCGGTTATCGGGGATTACCGAAGTGGCCGAACACATCCCTTTCTCGAAACTGGTGGACCGCGGCTGGCCTGGTTACGACTGGCCAACTCCGCAAAATGCCGGTTACATTCAAAACTATATTCAGTTTGTTAAGTGGATCACAGAAGAAAACGGTGTGGTCGCCGAACAATTTCGCGCTGGCGATAACCGTCAGTTTTCGTTGCTCCGGAATCCGGAAAAATTTCCGGAGTTTGAAATCCGCAACATTGCCGCAAACGGCCATATCTGGACGGGAGTGGGCAACACCGAACGAAACCATATCCCTCCGGTCGAAGAGCTTGACCCGGCCGATTATCCCGGAGAGAATGCAATCAGCACTGCCTTCAGACTCTCCTATGGCAAGTTCGATTATTTCAATGGCGCCGACATTACCTTCGGCACTCCGGGAACGTGGAAAGACATTGAAACACCGGTTGGGCTGGTAACCGGACCGGTGGAAGTGTGCCTGGCCAACCACCATGCGCATTATGACGCGATGGGCGTTCCCTTCCTGCAGGCGGTCAGACCGCGCGTACATATCATTCAAAGCTGGGCGCCCAGCCATCCTGCCGCCTCTGTTCTGGCCCTGATGATGTCGAAATGGAGTTATCCCGGCCCGCGCGACGTATTCATTACCAACATGATGGAAGAGACTCACGTGGTGGTGGGTACCCGTATCGATGAAATGAAAAGTACCCAGGGGCATATTGTGATCCGCGTTCAGCCCGGCGGAAATAGTTTTATGATCTATATTCTCGATGATTCGGAAGAAAATTTCAAAATCAAATCGGTGCACGGACCCTATGTCTGCGAATGAGCGGTTTTTCACTGAAATTTAATAAGGCGATCATGAAGATAAAGTGTATTGAATTCTGGTTACTGGCACTTTTGGCGGGTGCGGTTTCATGCTCAAAAAACTTCGAAACGCGCGATTTTGACCCTCTGAGTTATGTTGACCCGTTCATTTGCACCGAAGGTGACAACGGACAGTTGTATCCCGGGGCCAGTTATCCCTTCGGCCTCGTGCAATTGTCGCCCGAAACCGAAGGGGACTCGCATGTCGGATATTATTACGGCGACGAATTCATCGAAGGGTTCTCTCATCTGCGAATTCCCGGAGGCGGCTCACAGGGTAAAGGCGGAGGGATTCTCATTAAACCCGGAATCGGGAAGTTCACTCCAAAAATTGCTGAGTTTCGCGAGAAATATGTCAAGTCAGAAGAGGAAGCCTCTGCAGGTTATTACAAACTGGTGCTGGAGTCGGGCGTGAAAGCCGAACTGACCGTTTCGGAGCGGGTAGGGTTCCACCGCTACACCTTTCCGGAGGAGAAGAAAAACGACCGTTATATCGTGGTTGAATTGTCGCACAGTTATGTGGGGATGCTCGATGCTTCATTGACCATGCAGAGCGACCGTGAGATTACCGGGATGATTAAATCTCTTCACAACAGGGGCGGTGGTTACCACCAGCTCTATTTTGCCATCGTGTCGGATGTGCCGTTTGATTCATTTACAAGTTGGAAAGGGGATGAAAACGGGAACCTGCCTCTGCGCAAAGGAAATGACATCGGCGTCTGGCTTAATTTCTCAGGGGATGCCGGAACCCGGGTCCAGCTGAAAGTGGGGTTGTCGCCTGTAAGCGAAGCGTTGGCCAGGCTTCATGCCACTACTGAGATTGACCACTGGGATTTCGATAAAACCAGGGAAAACACGGCATCGGTTTGGCGTGAGAAATTGTCGAAAATGGAAGTGAAAGGCGGTTCCGATGAGTTCAAAACCCTGTTTTATACCCATTTGTACCATTCGTACCTCGTTCCCGGCAATGCTACCTCCGCAACCGGTGTATACCGTGCGGCCAACCAGCCCGATTCGTTGTACTTCACAAATGCCACCGCTCCCGGTTTCACTTATTACTGCACATGGAGTTTATGGGATGATTTCCGGAAATATTCGCTGGTTTCACTGATGGAGCCGCAAATTGCCCAAAATATTGCCCGTTCGCTGGTGGATCATTACAAGCACCGGGCAGGCGGTGACCGCCAGTACTGGCCAACGCCCAACATTCGCATGGAATTTGCCGGTTCGGTAATCATGGATGCCTGGAACAAGGGCCTTAGAGATTTTGATGCTGAAGTCGCTTTCCGGGGAATGAAGGAAGATTTCGAGAAAATGGGGGTTAACAATCTGAGTGACCAGCTCGAAAAGGATTATCATGCCTGGTTTGCCCTCGAAATGGCCAAAGCTTTGGGAAAAGAGGACGAAACCGACTCGCTGAAGGAAGCTGTGCTTCAGTATAAAAAGTTGTGGTGCGCCGGACAAAAAGACAATCAGGGCAATGAACGGGGTTTTTTTACCCCTGAAGGAAAACCGGTTGACGATGTGGAAGTGATTGACAAATACACCTATGAAGGCAACCTCTGGCATTACCGTTGGTTTGTCCTGCACGATGTGGATGGTTTCATTGAACTTGCCGGGGGAAAGGAGAAAGTGGCCCGTGACCTGGAGTATTTCTTTGAGAATAATTTCTACATGGCGCTGAACGAACCGGATTTGCATGTTCCGTTCCTCTTTAATTTTCTGGGAAAGCCTTATCTGACGCAGAAATGGGCGAGGACTTTCACCACCAAAGAGGTGGTTCAGCTGTACCATAACCACGGTCCTTTTAACGAACCTGTAGTCGACAGGATATACCGTGCCGACCCGCGGGGTTATATCGAATCGATGGACGACGATGCGGGGGCCATGTCGTCGTGGTTTGTGATGAGCGCCATGGGGCTGTTCCCCTACGATCCGGTTCAACCGGTATATCTTATCGGGTCACCCATCTTTCCTGAGCTGACCCTTCATTTTGAGAATGGAAAAAGCTTCACCATCATTGCCAACGATGTGAGTGAAGACAATTTTTATATTCAGTCGGCCAGACTGAACGGGAAATCTTTTGATGAACCGTGGATTGATTATCAGACGCTGATGGCCGGTGGTACCCTGGAATTTGAAATGGGAAGCCAGCCCAATACCGAGTGGGGGAGTAACCCAGCCACCCGGCCTTTCCAGGCACAGCATAAAGTCACACCGGCTGCGCAGAAGCAATTTTTCATTGGGGTTGACAACTCTGGCGACAAATTCCAACCCGGTGAGTTTTTCAATTATCCGGCAATGGAAATGTTGGGCGTTGATTTTATAAGTTACAAATACCGTGGTCCCAAAGGTACCATTGAAGAAGAAGCTGCGAAACTGAAAGAACTGCTTGATCGTGCTGAGGAGAAAAATCTTAAAATAGTTTTCAACGTGGAGTCGGGAAACTGGAGGACGGAGATGCTGAGTACCGACGGGCATAACTGGGTCAAACAGCCCGGTAACTTGCATCAGTTCAGGTTCCCGCCGCAGGTGCTGAAAAGCATCCAGCAATCGCCGGCTTTTTGGGGAACGATGTACGATGAACTGGAACATTCACAGATTACCCGCAACCTGAGTATCACATTGCGCAATCCGGGTGTCGAACTGGTAAGCCTGGCCGAACCCACCGGGATGGATTTTAAATCAGCAGATGAAGCCGTATTTGACGGGGCCAGATCGCTTGTCGGTTATCACCGGGATTTTGGCAACGGGAAAGTGCTGACTGAGCATGTATGGCCGGTACTCTTTCACAATTTCGCACGGGCTGGGATGACCCCTGCTTACAAGCAAATGAAGGAGAACTGGTCGAATGTATGGGCGGCCTGCGCCATGGGAGCCTGTTTGCAGTACAATCAGGAGTTATGGGCCTG
>CAYYJE010000171.1:0-4138 GCA_964472165.1 uncultured Prolixibacteraceae bacterium
ACCTTTGCTCCCCGCCATGCGGAAAATACTGCCTACTACAAGGATTTCGCAGAAACCAATCCCGGAGGTCCCTGGAAGAATTTTCTGGTTTTCGAAGTAGTGGGGGTCATCATCGGAGCCTTTTTTTCCGGTGTGATCGGAAACCGGGTCGGGCTGAAACTCGAAAAGGGACCGAGGGTAACCAATACACTGCGGATCGTCACAGCCATCACAGGAGGGGCTTTGTTCGGCTTTGGCTCACAAGTGGCCAGAGGTTGCACCAGCGGCGCAGCCCTAAGCGGAATGGCAGTGCTGTCCCTTGGGGGACTCCTCACCATGGGGGCTATTTTCGGGGCAGGATACGCGATGGCCTATTTTTTCAGAAAACTTTGGCTAAAATAGGAGCGCTATGGGACCATTAGTACCTTATATCATCAGCGAGGAATTTGGCCTGATCATCGCACTGGCCATCGGGGTAGCCTTTGGATTCGTCCTCGAACAGGCAGGTTTTTCCACCACGAAAAAACTGGTAGGCCTCTTTTACGGGTATGACTTCACCGTCCTCCGCGTATTCTTCACAGCCGGAATAACCGCCATGGCGGGAGTTCTCCTCCTTGGCCATTATGGCCTGCTCGACACCGGCATCATCTATGTCAACCCGGCATTTGTCAAGGCGGCACTGATCGGCGGTGCAGTGATGGGAGTTGGATTCATCATAGGGGGATTCTGTCCCGGCACCAGCGTCTGCGCCATGGCCATCGGGAAACTCGATGCCCTGGCCTTCGTGGGAGGAAGTATCCTTGGGGTATTTGCCTTTATTGAAGGATTCCCTCACCTTGAAAAGATGTACAACGCTACCAACCTCGGCCAGATTAAAATTTCGGAATATTTGGGAATGAGCGACATCCTCTTTGGCATCCTCCTTGCCCTCGTTGCCGTAGCTGCTTTTGTGGCTACCTGGTATATCGAGAACCGCGTGAACAAAAGGAAAGATGAGCTGGAACCCGGTTTGCGGAATAAATATTCCATAGCCGTGGCCTCCCTGTTTGTGGTGCTTGGAATCGTGGCATTTCTTCCCGGGAAACAAGACTTTATCGAAATGCAGATTGCCAGGGCAAAAAGACAGCAAACCTGCGTTTTCAAGGAAATACCAGCCGACAAACTGGCCAACGAAATTGTCAACAATTTCTACTCATTGAACATCATCGACGTCAGAACACCCGAAGAATTTGAAGCCTGGCATTTGCCTATGGCCATCAACATCCCGTTTGACAAGATGCTTGAGCGACAGAACGAAGCTATTTTCAACCAGAAATTGCGCACCAATATTTTTTATGCCGACGACGACACCCTGGTCAGAATGGCATGTCTGAAAGCCAAATTTGCAGGCAACTCAGAAAATATGATCATGAGAGAGTCCGCCGGTGAATTCAAGAAAATGTTTTTTGAAGCGGACAAATTACCGGTCGGAGCAGACAAAAGACTCCTCAATATTTACAACTTCCGCACTGATGCGGCACGCAGGATGACGGAAATGGATGCTGCAATGAAAAGCCGCTCTGCTCCGGTAAAAAAAGAGGTGGTCACCGTCAGGGGCGGTTGCTGAAAAGAGCCGGGAAGTCACTTTACACATCGAACCCTGGCCGCTACTGCTCAGGAATGCCATAGATTGCCACGGAATTGCCCGTATCATTCTATGGCATTTGTTTTATATTTGTGAAATGAAACAATATTTAGATCTCCTGAATACGCTCCTTCAAACAGGAGTTCACAAAGAAGACCGTACAGGAACGGGTACCCTTAGCATTTTTGGACACCAGATGCGTTTTAACCTGGAAGAGGGTTTTCCCGCACTCACCACCAAAAAGCTGCACCTTAAATCAATCATACACGAGCTTTTATGGTTCCTTAAGGGGGATACCAATGTCAGATACCTGCAGGATAACGGCGTAAGGATCTGGAACGAATGGGCCGACGAAAAGGGTGAATTGGGACCTGTATACGGCGCACAGTGGCGCAGCTGGCACTCCACTGACGGTAAAACCATCGACCAGATTTCGATGGTCGTGAAAAGCCTGAAACAAAATCCCGATTCACGCCGGCATGTGGTGAGCGCCTGGAATGTGGGTGACCTCGACAAAATGCACCTCCCCCCCTGTCACCTGCTTTTCCAGTTCTATGTTGCCGGCGGAAAACTCTCCTGTCAGCTCTACCAACGCAGCTGCGACGTTTTTCTGGGAGTGCCGTTCAACATTGCTTCCTATGCCCTCCTCACCCTGATGATGGCACAGGTTTGCGGATATCAGCCCGGCGATTTCGTGTGGACCGGCGGAGATGTGCATATTTATACCAATCACCTGGAACAGGTCAAGCTGCAGCTTACCCGCGAGCCACTTCCCCTTCCGCAGATGAAAATCAATCCTGAAACAGACGACATTTTCAGATTCCGGTATGACGATTTCGAACTGGTCAACTACCAGGCTCATCCCCATATCCCCGGAAAAGTAGCCGTATAAAAGTTGTAAATCTTTTAGTCTGATATCTTTTAGTCTGATATCTTTTAGTCTGATATCTTTTAATCTAACATCTTTACTCTATTTCTATGTCAAATATATCCATCATCGTGGCCATTGCAGAGAATTTTGCCATTGGAAAAAACAATGAACTGCTGTTTCACCTGCCCAACGACCTGAAGCGTTTCAAACGGATCACCCTGGGACATCCGTTAATTATGGGCAGAAATACGTTGCTTTCGCTTCCCAAATGGCCTTTACCCGGTAGGCGGAATATTGTAATCACCGACCGGAAGGAAGAGGAATTCCCGGGATGTGAAACCGTTTTTTCGATCGAAGAAGCCATCGCGCTCGTCAGGGATGAAACAGAAGTGTTTGTTATTGGAGGAGGCTCCGTTTACCGTCAGTTTTTCCCCCTGGCGGATAAACTCTACCTTACCCTGGTACGCCAGCCATTTGATGCCGACACCTGGTTTCCTGAAATTGAGTATTCCCAATGGGATATTCTTACCCAGGAAGAACACTTCGATGAAGCCAACGGTTTTTCATACGCATATCTCAATTTAAAAAGGAAATAAATGGTTCTGATCCGCCCAAATAAATGCTTACCCCTCCTGATTGCATTCTGCTTATTTTCGTTGTCGGCCACGACGCAGAAACCTGCCTTGCTCTCCCTCCGTTACGAAGAAAATTATTCGCCCACGTATGATGAAACCATTTCGATGTTCCGGGAACTGGATGCGCACTACCGGGAAGCCCGGCTTGTGGAAGCAGGGAAAAGCGATTGCGGAAAACCCCTGCACACCTTTGTCATCAGCAAAAGCCGCAAATTTGATCCTGAAAAGATACGCAGGGAAGAAAAAACCATTTTGCTGATCAACAATGGCATTCATCCCGGCGAACCGGAAGGAATTGACGCCTCGCTGCAATTTGCAGACGACATCCTGCGGAACAAGGACGGCATGGCGCAATGGCTCGACAAACTTACCATCGTCATCATCCCGGTTTATTCCATCGGCGGGGCGTTGAACCGCAGCGCCTATAACCGCTCGGGACAAACAACACCCAATGAAACCGGTTTCCGCGGAAATTATGCCAACCTTGACCTCAACCGCGACTTCACCAAATGTGATTCAGAAAATGCCCGGAGTTTCACCCGGATTTTCCATCAGTGGAATCCCGATGTTTTCCTGGACACCCATACCACCAACGGATCAGATCACCAGTACAGCATAACCCTGATACCCCCCCACCCCGATCAGTTTCCGCCTGTTCTGAACCGGTTCCTGGAAAAGGAGATGATTCCCGCCCTCTATTCGGAAATGAAAAAGGGCGACTACGAACTGATCCCTTATGTCGATTGGTTTTATGAAGATGCCCGTAGTGGAATTCAGGGCACTTTTGAATCTCCCCGTTATTCCACCGGCTATGCTGCCCTTTACCACTCCCTGGGAATGATTACCGAGAACCTGATTTACAAGACATTTCCCGACAGGGTAAAGTCACTCTACCAGTTTATGTGTGTACTGGCCGGCTATACTGCCCAAAACGGAGAGACCATTCGTCAAAAACGGCAGGAGGCGCTTCAGCAAACCCTTTCTCTGGAAGAAATGGCCATTTCATGGAAGCTCGACAGCACAAGCATG
>CAYYJE010000172.1:0-4135 GCA_964472165.1 uncultured Prolixibacteraceae bacterium
ACGGGGGGAGGAGTGCTGAAGGCTTCCCGTTTTTTATCGGGAAGCGAGCCGGTCATTCTTCACAACGTGGATATTCTCAGTGATCTTGACCTCCGGCTGCTGGCTGATTACCATCTTGCGAAAAAAGCACTGGCCACTTTGGTGGTTCGTGACCGGAAGACTATGCGGTATTTGCTTTTCAATGAAGCGATGAGGCTTTCAGGCTGGGAGAACAAGGCTACCGGAGAAATCAGGAGCAATCACCCTTCTCCCCCGGGATTTTCGATTCCTATGGCATTCAGTGGCATTCATGTGGTGGATCCCAAGTTATTCACGCTGATGACCGGAACCGGTAAATTCTCCATCATTGACACATACCTTGAGCTGGCAGGGGAACATCGGGTGTTTGGGTTCCTTGATCAATCGGATTTGTGGATGGATATAGGGAAGCCTGAACAACTTGCTTCGGCTTCCAGGCTATTCCCCTGACAGCCCGTCAGTGAACGTGGTGCTGGTGTCCTCCGCTGACCAGGTACATCAATGCCAGTCCTCCTACAATCATAAGGAGTTGCACGAGGGCATTCTTCCATGAATGTTGTTTGTTCAACTCAGGCATCAGGTCGGTCCCTGCCAGATAAATAAACCCCCCGGCTGCTACCGGCAACACGAAGTGGGAGAGGGATTCGACTGCTGATCCGGCCATGAGGGTGATAACGGTTCCCAGAATGGCTGAGAGAGCTGCGTAAAAGTTGAGCCACAGTGCCTTGCGGGCAGTGAACCCGGCATGGATCAGGATCCCGAAATCTGAAATTTCCTGGGGAATCTCATGAATGAGAACGGTAAGGGTAGTGGCGATTCCGATTTCAGGACCTGCCATCCATCCGGCGGCGATTAAAATTCCATCGGTGAAATTGTGCAGGCTGTCGGCCATCAGACTGATGTAGCCAAACGATTTGGGATGGTTGTCGAGGTGCTCCACATCATGGCCGTGGTGCCAGTGGAGGAATTTCTCCATGATGAAAAAGACCAGGATTCCGGAGAGGATAAGGATGGCCACCAGGTTTTTGTTTTCGATGGTTTCGAATGACTCCGGGATGAGGTGAAAGAATACATTTCCCAGAAGCGCTCCGACCGCAAGGCTTACCAGGACAAATACGATTTTCTGAAGCTTTGTGGCTTTCAGCGCAAGAAAAAATATTCCCGTAATGGAAATTATACTTACCAGAAATGTGCTGATAAGGGAATTGATCCAGATGCTGCTCATAAAAATTCGGATTTGTTAAGGTTGCAGGGTGGGATTACTGGCTTTGGATGAACCTGTAGGTGATGGTCCCGGTCTGATAGGCGGGAGCATCGTTGTCGACATTGAACCTGGCCTGCATGGCTGCCCTTTTTGCCGCATCATGGAGGTCGGTGTTCATGGTAGTAGTACCACGCTGGCCTGGTTCAGCCTGGGTTACCCTTCCTGACTGGTCAACTGTTATTTTAACCACAACGGTTCCTTCTTCCCGGCCCGGATAGCTTGGTTTAGGGGTGGAAGTGGCCGAACGTCCTGAGAGGCTGTAGCTGATTCCTGTGCCGGAGGTGCCTGATCCTTTTCCTCCCGGGCCGTAAGTTCCTGCATTGGGGTCGCCCGTAGGAACACCCTGGTTCCCTCCGGGAAAGGTGACTCCCTGGCTTTGTCCGCTCCCGCTTCCGGTACCTCCCGAACCTCCGGCAGGAGTTCCAAAGGCACCTTTGGTGCGGCTTTCAATTTCAGCGATGCGTTTCTTTTCTTCTTCTGCTTTTTTGCGTGCTTCAGCCTCCTGGCGTTGCCGTTCCAGTTCAGCCTGGCGCTGCCGGTCGGCTTCCAGCTGCCTGAGCCGTTCCTCTTCCCGTTTTTTGCGCGCAGCTTCCAGGGCAGCCGTCTGCTCCACATTCTGGGTTACCACTTCCTCCTTTGCTGGCGGCAGGGGCTCACTGACGGGTGGAGGAGTTGCTGCGGGAATCTCCTCTATGCTGCTCTGTAACGGTTCATCCTGCTGCACGATGGGCGATGGTTCTTCTTCTCCCCATCCGGTTTCACTATCCCCGAAATTGACAAGGATGCCCTCTTCTCCGGGAAGTGGGAGAGGGGTGAAAAATCCCAGCAGGATCAGCAAAAGCAGAATGATCCCGTGGAAAACCACAGTGCCAATCAGCCCGTTTTTATGTTCCCGGATGTAGTCCATGCAATCAATCTTCAGGTGCAGTGGCGATAATCATCTTAAACTTGTTCTTCATGGCCACGTTCATCAGCTTCACCACATGCTCGATAGGTACCGACTTGTCGGTATGGAGTGAGATGAACGCCTCGGGATTTCCACCGAATTTCCCTACCAGAAAGGGTTCAATTTCCTGGAATGCAACCCGCCGCTGCTGCCCGTCGTCGTTGATGTAATACTGAAGGTCTTTGGTGATAGAGATGGTGGTCACCGGTTTGGCAGCAGTCTGGTTGTTACTTTGCGGCAGTAACAGTTTCAGCGCGTTCGGAGCCACCAGCGTGGATGATAGCATGAAAAAAATCAGCAGCAGGAAAACAATATCGGTCATAGAGGCCATACTGAATGCCGAATTGATTTTATTTCTTTTCTTAAGTGCCATTCAACGTATTGTTTTATGCCGGTTCGTACAGCAAATCCATAAATTCGGTGGTAGCGGCTTCCATTTTGTACACTACCTTTTCGATGTTGGAAACCAGAATATTATAGGCGAAATATGCAATAATTCCTACAATGAGACCGGCCACCGTAGTGACCATGGCCTGATAAATCCCTGCCGAAAGGAGGGTGATGTCGATGTTGTTGCCGGCATTGGCCATGTCGTAAAATGCCTGGACCATACCAATCACAGTTCCCAGAAACCCCAGCATGGGAGCGCCCCCCGATGCGGATGCCAGGGCGGGTAATCCTTTCTCCAGTTTTTGAATTTCAAGATTTCCCACATTTTCAATCGCTGCGGTGACGTCGGGCAGGGGTCTGCCGATCCGGCTGATTCCCTTTTCGATCATGCGGGATGCGGGATTGTCATTGCTGCGGCACAAGGCTATTGCCGCATCAATTTTTCCAGCTGTAATATACCCTTTCACCTTGTCCATCAATCCTTCATCAAACTTCCCGGCTTTTCTGATGGCGAAATACCGGTCGATGAAGATATAAACTGCCATGACTGACAGAAGCACGATAGGGATCATGATCCAACCTCCCTTTAGGGCAAGGTCAATAAATTTCATGGAAATGCCTTCGGGCTGGGGGGCCAGGGTTTCAGCACCGGCCGGAATGGCTCCGGTCTGAATTTGTAACAGAAAATTCATCATATCGGATAAGCTATTTTCAATTTGGAATACAAAGCAAACGAAATGCCACAATTTTTATTGTCGGTGACAAAAATAGCATATTTTCCCGTGCCGAAGGATTTCCATCAGCGATAAAAGCAGTTCGGAATCACGATTTAAAGGAAAAAAACAATTCATTAAGGTAAATGGTTGAAATGTGGCCCGGATTTTGTATTTTTGCACTATTATCTCGGGACTGACCGGTTTTGACAGCGGGCAGGAGAGGTATGCAAGCATGCCGGGCTTTGATCGCACAGCCCGTCAACAACGGCGTTCAAAACACAACTGGCGAAAACAACTACGCTCTCGCTGCATAACCGAACCAAGTAGGTTATCTTAATCCCGGTACAAGGTGCCGGGACGGGACGTCACTCCGGAGGTCACGACTTCAGCCGTCCGGGTCCAGTGGCGCAGCAATTGAAGGATAGCCCGGGGGAAGCTCCGGATTCCGGGTGAAATTCAGGAGATAAGGTGTTGGTCGGTGGCCCTGATCCAGCCGGCACACGAAAAACAAGTCGGGGATAAGCATGTAGAAACCATATGGCTTCCTCGTTTGGACGCGGGTTCGACTCCCGCCAGTTCCACAACTTTAATTGATTATTAGATCGTTACAAATGGGTTATCTAACCATTATGCAACCGTTATATAAAACAGGGTCGATAACGTTATGTAAATTGTGTAAATTTGTATCGTGATCCGATGCCAGGATCGCGAATATTTGAACTTGGGGGGTGCTGTTGAGCACTCCCTTTTTTGTGCGCCGTGCATGGCGATTAACTTGACGGTGTAAGTCCGTTATGGGGG
>CAYYJE010000173.1:0-4125 GCA_964472165.1 uncultured Prolixibacteraceae bacterium
GAGCTGCCAGCCAATGATGCGCGTATCCTTTCCATAATGGCGGGCCAGCTCCTCCACCATTTTCAGGGAATAAGCCCTGTAGTAATTGCTGCTGAAGGAGGCATGCTGGCGGGCTCCATGGTCATACAGGGTGCCGTCCTCGTTCTTCATCAGGATTTCTGGATGCTTGCGGGTCAGCCATACCGGCGGTGTCGCCGTGGAGGTGCACAGGACCACCCCCAGGTTGTATTTGGCCGCCAAAGCCACCGCCCTGTCAAGCCAGGCGAAATCATACCTCCCCTCCTCAGGCTCGAGCTGGGCCCAGGCAAACTCCGCGAAATGGGTGAACTCAAAACCCATCTCGGCCATCATTTTGATGTCCCGCTCCCACTGTGAAGAATCCCAGTGTTCGGGATAGTAATAGGCCCCCACGGTGGTCAGCTGCCCGGGAGGGAAGAAGAGGTCGCGGGACTGGCCACTTATCCGAAAGAACGAAAATATCAGAAGAGCAACAACAAAGTTTTTTCTCATGACAGATGATTTTTCATTTTCAGAGATGAAGCTGCAAGATAACAAAAAATCAGCCATCACCAGCCTGTCAGTGAGTCACATCGCCGGTGGAGCGGATGGAGCATCCTGCCTATGATGTTCGTCAGTTTTTACCAACTTTTAAAAAGCTAAGTTTGCAGCCAATTACATGCTTAATCAGAGGTTATGACCACTTTAAATACTATGTACAATCTTCATCCCCATCCCCTTGTAAGGCATCTGGGAAAGCCTGCCGCACAGTTCACCCGCGAAGACCTCATCCGTTTTGTGGAAGAGCGGCGGATCGGCATGGTCAATTTCAGGTATGTGGCCGGCGACGGGCGGCTCAAAACCCTCAATTTTGTAATCAGCGGAAGGGAGCACCTCTACGATATCCTCACTTACGGAGAGCGGGTCGACGGCTCCAGCCTCTTTCCCTTCATGGAAACCGGCAACAGCGACCTCTATGTGGTGCCCCGCTACCGCACAGCCTTCCTGAATCCCTTTTCAGAGGAACCTGCCCTGGAGATTTTGTGCTCTTTCTTCGACCACAAGGGAAATCCCCTGGAACTCTCCCCCGAGGTGATCCTGCAGAAAGCCATCAAGGAGTTCAGGAAAAACACAGGTTTCAATTTCAAATGTATGGGGGAACTGGAGTACTACGTGAACAGCAAGTCCACCGGGTTCTTCCAGGGCACCGACCAGAAAGGGTACCACGAGTCAGAGCCCTTTGCCAAATTTGAGGAGATGCGCAAGGAGGCGCTCAGTCTGATTGCCACGTGCGGCGGACAAATCAAATACGGCCATTCCGAGGTGGGCAATTTCGTCAAGGAAGATGAAGCCTTTGAGCAGCACGAAATTGAGTTTCTGCCCACCGATCCCGAAGAGGCCGCTGATCAGTTGATCATCGGGAAATGGGTGCTACGCATGCTGGCCAAGCGGATGGGCGTCGAAATCAGCTTTGCCCCGAAGATTACCGCAGGGAAAGCGGGGAGCGGACTCCATTTCCACATGCTCCTCGAAAAGGAAGGGGAAAATGTGGTGCTGGAGAACGGGAAGATCAGGGACCTGTCGAAAAGGGCGATCGCCGGCATCCTCGACATGGCCGATGCGCTGACGGCTTTCGGAAATACCATCCCCCCCTCCTATTTGCGGCTGGTGCCCCACCAGGAGGCGCCCACGAACATCTGCTGGGGCGCCCGCAACCGCTCGGCACTGGTGCGCGTGCCCCTGGGGTGGACCGGCAACATCGCCATGGCGGCCACCGCCAACCCGGTAAATCCACCGGATGTTCCCCCGAACGGGAGCAAGCAAACCTTTGAATTCAGGGTCCCCGACGGCAGCGCCGATATCCATCTCACCATTGCCGGACTCATTGTGGCCGCCGAACACGGTCTGGAAATGGAAGGCGCCCTGGAAATGGCCGAAGAGCTCTACATCGAAGGAAGTCTATACAACAATCCCAAGGCCCGTAAACTGGAACAACTTCCCGCCTCCTGCGTGGAATCAGCCTCCCGCCTGGAAAAGAAAAGAGGATTGTTCGAAGCCCGCGGGATCTTCCCCGCCCGGCTGATAGACTATACCCTCTCCCATCTGCGGAGTTTCAACGATGGTAACCTGCGTCAGGAACTGGCAGGCAACGAGGAAGCCACCCGCGAACTGGTGAGAAAGTTCATCCATTGCCAATAATCACATAGCAGTTGACTTAAGTCAACTGCTATGTGATTGCAATGAATCAATTTCCTCATTAAATGATCTCTTGCTGTGATGTTCTTCCTGAGAAGAAATATATTTCTTCACTCTTTGAACATCATTTTCCCCTACACTAACAGCCCAGTAATCATCCTGCCATTCAAAGTGACCTTGTAAAAGCTTGTTTTTATTAATCCAAAATGCGGATTCCCCCTTGATCAATTGGGCAACTTTACTAATGGTCTGATCCCTGTTAAGTAGAAACAAACAATGTAAATGGTCAGAGTAGCCATTCACTGAATAAATCACAATTTCTTTTTCATTGGCATTCTGAAAAATGTGATCAATAATCTTCCTTCGCAGTTCATGCGTACCCATATATGGGATCCTCTCTTTTGTTGAAAAAACGAGATGGATCCATGCTCTTACCCAACTCATGATTATAGTTTTTGAGGTTTGTAAATCAAATTTACAACTTTCAAAAACAATCCACTGACTTTTTCTTAAATTCGCTTGTGTTAAACTCGGATCACGCAACCGTCGGATCTTTACAATTGCTTTTTATTCCGACTTGTAATTCGGTTTGCGAACCAGTGTAATCACTACCATATACTTTCTCTACCTGTTCGGCACAATCATCCCCCCGTCCATCTTGTAATGATGCTTTTAAGGTAATGTCAGATACTTTTGTCTTCCGGCCCTGCCTGGAAGCTGGGTAGCTATCGGCTGAAGGGGTGAAGGAGAAAGTCATAACGGCAGTCTCTCCGGTTTTGTAATAATCTTTATCGAGAAACCTTATGGAAATTATTTAATTTCTTCTCCGTATTTAATGATTTCAGTGACAATTGGGTTTGAAAGGTCGAAATCACTTTCCCTGAAAGGATGAGGTTCAATCCGGCTGTCAATTTTTCGGCGCAACCTCATCAATTCAAGTTGCATATCCAGGAGGTTATCGAAATCCTTAAATACAACGGCAATATCAATATCACTGTCCTCATTGAAATTTCCCTTGGCATAAGAACCAAAAAGAATCACTTTGATCAAACTGTACTTATCACGTACAACATTTGCATAAATACGGGCGATATTCAGAGCTGCTCCTTTATCCATTTTCTCAATACTTCAATTTTTCCGATCCATTCCCGTGTAAAATCTTGTGTACACAAAGAATAAAACTCCCTCTTATAATCATCATACCTTGCATTCAGGTTAAAGGAGGTAATTTTATCCAACCAGTCGGATTTTTCATCCGACAATTCCAGTCCATTTAACTCCGCTAACCGGAAAAGGTTATGTAAAAACGGAGCATGTTCTTTTTGTTTCTTTACGTAAAGGGCTTTTAATAGTTTCTCTACGGAAATATGCCCCAAAAACAAGGCCCAATTGTACGATCCGGAATCAAACAGATCCAGCATCGTCTGATAATCTTCATCAGATGTGATAATCCAATGATTAATAACTTTCGGAACATCAATACTCATAAATACATGATCATCCTTCAATATACTTCAAAAATACTAAATTTTTGTGGAATGTAAAGCTTCTTCATCACCACAACTGCCCAAAGGTTTCTTGAGATCCCATAAAGTATTAAATCATGTCTGCACTTATGTGGTTTCGCTTATTGAAGGGAGTTATCCTCACAAAGAAAATGTCGTGGTTTGAGGATTCGACGCTGATATCCTTCCTTCCCGCAATGACGACCCCCGAAGGCAAGGTCCCCGCGCTGTCGCGTAAAACGGCAATCCGGTGATCTCGGAGATATTGTTCTGCTCCCCAGGCATCCCCGTAAAACTCATGATTTATTTCTTTTGAGGTTTGTAAGTCAAATTTACAACATGGCAAAACAAATCAAAACTTTTTTTTGTAAGTTTCTCCTATAAATCATTATACCCAACTTGTCGCTTTGGGTGTGCGAGTTTCTCC
>CAYYJE010000174.1:0-4088 GCA_964472165.1 uncultured Prolixibacteraceae bacterium
TTGAAGGAAGAATCCCACCATACTGCCAGCCACGGAAATAAGTGCGTACACTGCGGTGCCGACTGCGGAAAGGCACCCGTGGTCAGCAACGGAATGAAGTTCTGTTGCAACGGCTGCCGCACGGTCTATGAGATGCTCCATGAGAACAAACTGTACACCTATTACAACCTGGAGAAATCCCCGGGCATCAAAGTGGAAACCACAGAATTCGGCAACAAATATGAATTCCTCGACAATGAGGAGATTGCCGGCAAATTTCTGGTATTCCGTGAAGGGGAGGTGGCCAAGGTGCGGTTCTACATACCGGTCATTCACTGTGCCTCCTGCATCTGGCTGCTGGAACACCTGGGGAAGCTCCACCCCGGAATCAAATACTCCAGCGTCAATTTCGTCCGCAAGGAGGTGGACATCACCTTCCACCTTGGTGAGATCACCCTGAGGCAGCTGGTGGAACTGTTGGGATCGATCCACTACATCCCCGACCTGTCGCAAAGTCTTCAGGAGGAGAAGCCTGAAAAACACTCCTATAAAAAATTGTTGTATAAGATCGGGGTGGCGGGTTTTGTCTTTCTCAACGTGATGACCTACAGTCTTCCGGCATACTTCAACGGGAAACCCGTCGAGGGAAGCCTGGGCCACACCCTGGCAATCCTGAGCTTTATCCTGGTCATTCCCGTGGTCTTCTTCAGCGGCAGCGACTACTACATATCGGCCTGGAAAAACCTGAAGAAGAAGAGCATCAGCATTGACCTTCCCATTGCCATCGGCATCTTCGTCCTCTTTGCGGTCACGGCCTTTGAGGTGATCTCAGGCAGGGGTGCGGGTTATTCCGACAGCCTGTCGGGGTTGGTTTTCTTCCTGCTGGTGGGAAAATGGTACCAGGGAAAGTCTTACGAAGCCCTCTCCTTCGAGCGGAACTACAAATCTTACTTCCCGATCGCTGTCACGCGTATCCGGGAGGGCGCAGAAGACCATATCCTTCTCGAAAAGGTGGAACCCGGTGATCTCCTGCTGATCCGCAACAAGGAGCTGATCCCCGCCGACGCCATCATGGAGGAAGGCACCGGCATGATTGACTACAGCTTTGTCACCGGGGAGTCGACCCCCGTGATGAAGAAGAAGGGCGATTTCCTCTATGCCGGCGGCCGGCAGATGGGGGGCATCATCCGTGTCAGGGTGGAAAAGGATATCCGGCAAAGCCACCTCACCCACCTCTGGAACCAGGATAAAAGCTATGAGAAGCCCCTGGGAAATTTGAAAAACCTGACCGACAGGGTCAGCCAGTACTTTACCCTGACGGTGATCGCCATAGCCCTGGGAGGGTTTGCGGGGTGGATGTGGCACGGGGATGCCCACATGGCGGTTTTCGTTTTCACAGCGGTGCTGATCGTCGCCTGCCCTTGCGCCCTGGCCCTTTCCGTGCCTTTCACCTTCGGAAATACCATGCGGATCTTCGGAAGGAAAGGGCTGTATATCAAGAACAGCGACGTCATCGAGAAGCTCTCGCATGTCGACACCCTCGTTTTTGACAAGACCGGCACGCTGACTTTCCCCGATGTGCAGGATATCAGCTACTCCGGAAAGCCCCTCACTCAGGAGGAAAAGGATGCCCTCTTCTCCCTGGCACGGCAGTCGGCCCATCCCATGAGCCAGGCGCTGGTGGCCCACTTGCGGGATAGCAACTATATGGTCCCGGGCCATTTCGTGGAAGTCCAGGGGCGCGGGGTCTTTGGCAAGGTGGGAGCACTGGAGGTCCGCTTCGGCTCACTGGAATATGTCACGGGAGAACCAGATAAAAGGGAACAGAATGGAGAAGCCATCAACAGCGTTGGACCGACCAGCCATGGGTCCGTCAATTTTAGCCCGGATAACGGCAGAGCCGGAAGCATTTCCCTGGAAAGCGACGGACCAGTCAGCAACGGATCGGTGGTTCATGTGGCCTTCAACGGCCGTGAGGCAGGGGTCTTCAGAATCTCCAACCACTACCGCGAGGGGATGGAGGAAGTGATCCGCCGGCTGAACAAGAAGTTTGAATTGTATCTTCTCTCGGGCGACAACGATGCGGAGCGGAAAAATCTCCTCCGCCATTTCCCGGAGGAGAACCTCTTCTTTGACTTCAAGCCGCAGGACAAGGCTGACTTCATCGCCAGGCTCCAGAAAGCGGGGAAACGGGTGCTGATGACGGGTGACGGGCTGAACGATGCCGGGGCCCTTATGCAGAGCGATGTGGCCCTCTCGGTGGCCAACACCGCCTACCAGTTCTCCCCCGCCAGTGATGCCGTGCTGGAATCGGGAAAATTCAGCCTCCTGGCCCGCTTTATCGCCTTCACCCACACCGCACGCAATATCGTTTACATCAGCTTTGCCATCTCCTTCCTCTATAACATCTTCGGCATGGGCATTGCCCTGTCGGGACTCTTATCTCCCGTGATCGCCGCCATCCTGATGCCCATCAGCTCGGTCTCGGTGGTGGCCTTCGCCACTCTCTCCACAAGGTTGGCGGGAAGAGTCTTGCTGAAGGAAACGACCAATTAAGGTTGAGGAACCCATTTGTCGACTTGTCGATTGATTGATTTGCTGATTTGTTTAAAAATCGGTAAATCATCAAATCACCAAATCGTAATTTGGGCTGAGGTCATCATTGTTAATTGATACAATGGCTGCGCCATTCAACAATTGTTCAATATTGTTCCAATGACCCTGAATGACGCGCGTTAGCGCCAATGACCCTGAATGACGGCCGGAGGCCAAATAACCATGAATGACGCGCGTAGCGCAAATGACAATTGAATGACGCCCGCAGGGCAACTGACTCACCTGACAATCATCATGGTCGTCCGCCTGTTCCTGCTTCGTCCTTCCTCCGTGTCATTCGAAGCCACCGGCCGCTCCATGCCGTAACCCTTAATGGTGATGCGAGCCGGATCACTCCCTTTGCCCGACAAATATTTTCTTACGGCATCGGCTCTTCGCTCCGAGAGCGTTTTGTTGTAGTCAACCGTGCCGATGTTGTCGGTATGCCCCTGTATTTCGATCTGCAGGGAGGGATTTTTCAGGATAAAAGCGAGCAGCGTGCGAAGTTCCGGTTCCGACTCCGGCAGAATCTCGTATGAACCGGTATCGAAAAAAATGTTGTAGAGATCGACGGTACTACCGGGTTCCACCGGAACAAGACTGATGACTCTTTCGACTGGCTGAAGGGCCGACGAGGATTCTTCCAGATAAAAGCTTTCGGAATAAAAAAGGTATCCTGGTTCATTCACACTGATATTCAGGGCCGAATTCAAGGGGAGTGTCAGCAGAAATTCCCCTTTGTGGTCACTCATTATCCTGTAGGTATATTGCTCATTCACGGAGACCCCGTCTAGATGAACGGAACTCCGGACCGGCATTCCGGTGATGCTGCTTACAATCCTGCCCCGGAAAAAACTCACCGCCTCCGGGCGTAATTCGTGATCCAGCTCAAATTCAAAGATATCCATCCCATCAGAAGGATTCCTGTTCGATGAAAGGTAAGCCTTTATTCCGGTACGGTCAATCACCATCCCCTGCTCATTCCCTGATGAGTTGATGGGATAGCCCAGATTGGTGGGTTTCCCGGGTTTCGCAAGCGGACCGATACGGGAGTGAAACAGGTCAAATCCACCAAAACCAGGCCATTCGTCTGAAGAAAAGAAAAAATCTTTCCCGTTGGGATGGATAAAGGGAGAAATTTCATCCCCTACCGTATTTATACTGTCGCCCAGATTGTTCAATTCCCCCCATAAAGGCAACCCTTCGGCACTCCAGCCAGTCAGGGTAATCTTCCAAAGGTCTTTTTTCCCGGATCCACCTGGCCTGTTAGAGGAGAAATAGAGTTCATTGCCAAAGGCCGACAAAGCAGGTTGGCCTTCCCAGCCTCCGGTATTCACCTTGCTTCCTGCATTGGCAGGCTTAGTCCATGAACCATTTTCATACCGGGAGTACCAAATGTCACAACTCCCGAACCCTCCCGGGTGGTTACAGAGGGTAAAAAAAAGCAACCTGCCATCTGCAGAGATCGACTGAGCTCCTTCATTCAGGGGTGAGTTCAGTGTAGTCAAAGGTTC
>CAYYJE010000175.1:0-3965 GCA_964472165.1 uncultured Prolixibacteraceae bacterium
AAGACGAGGAAGACCTTGTTTATAAAACCAAACGGGAAAAATACAATGCGGTAATTCAGGAGATTGAAAACCTTTTTAAAGCCGGCCGGCCGGTATTGGTGGGGACCACCTCGGTGGAGATTTCCGAATTGCTGAGTCGCATGCTCAAGATCAAGGGGATTCACCACAATGTGCTGAATGCCAAGTTACATGCCCGTGAAGCAGAAATTGTAGCGGAGGCAGGTCGCACGGGAATGGTCACCATTGCTACCAATATGGCGGGACGGGGAACCGACATTAAACTCTCCCCTGAAGTAAAAAAAGCGGGCGGACTTGCGATTTTCGGTACGGAAAGACACGAATCGCGCCGTGTTGACCGGCAGTTGCGGGGTAGGTCGGGACGACAGGGAGATCCGGGATCTTCCCAGTTTTTCGTCTCCCTCGAAGATGACCTGATGCGGCTTTTCGGATCGGACAGGATCGCCGGCATCATGGATAAACTGGGCCTGAAAGAGGGAGAGGTAATCCAGCATTCGATGATCTCCAAGTCCATCGAAAGGGCTCAGAAAAAGGTGGAGGAGAACAATTTCGGCATCCGGAAACGACTTCTGGAATACGACGATGTGATGAATTCCCAGCGGGAAGTGGTCTATAAAAAGCGGCGCCACGCACTTTACGGGGAACGGATCGAAGTGGATATCCTGAACATGATGTTCGATTCCGTGGAGAATATCGTACAGGAATACCAGGGAGGTGACGACTTCGAAGATTTCAATATGGAACTCATCCGGCTCTTCTCCATCGAGTCGCCGGTTACCGCAGACGAACTCAAAAGAATCGGAGCCGAAGAACTGACTCAGCGAATTTATGGGGAAGTGATCGATACGTACAACAGGAAAGTCCAGAGTATCTCCAAACAGGCTTATCCTGTGATCAAAGAGGTATTCGAAAAGAAATCACATATCTACCAGAATATCGTAGTTCCGATTACCGATGGCAGAAGGGTGTTCCAGATTATCTGCAACCTTGAAAAAGCGTACCTCAACAAAGGCCGGGAGTTGGTCAGATCATATCAGAAACAGATTATCCTCAATACTTTTGATGAAGCATGGAAGGAGCAGCTTCGCGAAATGGACGACCTGAAGCAGTCGGTGCAAAATGCCTCCTATGAGCAGAAAGATCCCCTGCTGATTTATAAGTTTGAATCCTTCAACCTTTTCAAGGTGATGGTAACCAAGGTGAACAAGGATATCATTTCCACCCTGATGAAGGGGCATATTCCGATTCAGAATCCCGACCAGGTCAGGGAAGCTTCTGCCGTCAAAAGAACCGACATGAGCAGATATCGTACCCAGAAAAATGAGCTGACTTCTGCGGGAAATCCCATGGAAGGTGCCCAGACCCAAACCCAGGCAAAATCCCGGCCTGAACCCGTCAGGGTAGAAAAAAGAGTGGGACGCAACGATCCCTGTCCTTGCGGTTCCGGCAAGAAATTTAAACACTGTCATGGACAGGCTCAGGCTTGATTGCGACGTCAGTGACGCACATCCAGATATAAATAGCGCTTAACCAAATTAAATCGAATGATTCCGGTAATAAACTTTATCCATTGGAATGCCGACCCTGAGATATTCAGGCTGGCTTTCCTGTCGGTTCGCTGGTACGGGTTACTTTTTGCCACGGGATTTCTGGCAGGTTACTACATCGGGGAAAAAATGCTGAAATCGGAGAATGTCAGCCAGGCATGGATCGACAGTCTCTTTTTTTACATCATCATCGCGACCATCGTTGGCGCCAGACTGGGCCATGTTTTTTTCTACGGATGGGATTATTATTCACAACATCCCGGCGAAATTCTCAAGGTGTGGCACGGCGGCCTTGCCAGTCACGGGGGGGCCATTGGGATTCTGCTTGCCTTGTGGATCCATTCCCGGATGGTAACCAAACGTACGATGCTTTGGTCACTCGACCGGATTGTGGTGCCCACCGCCCTGGTTGCAGCTTTTATTCGCACGGGTAACCTGATGAATTCCGAAATTTACGGAATCGAAACTTCCATGCCCTGGGGCTTTATTTTTGAGCGTAACGGGGAAACCGTGGCCAAACATCCTACCCAGATATACGAAGCCCTCTTTTACCTGATTGCTTTTGCCGTGCTGATGTTTCTATACAGGAAAACTTCAGCAAAAAACAGACCAGGTGTCCTGCTTGGGGTTTTCTTTGTGCTGATCTTTACTCCACGGTTTTTTATAGAATTTATTAAAGAAGACCAGGAGGCCTTTGAAGCGGGTATGATGCTGAACATGGGCCAATGGCTGAGTATCCCGTTTGTCCTTGTTGGATTATTTTTGATATACCGGGCAATCAGAAAACCAGAAGTGGTCTTCAAAAACTGACAGGTTGCATGATTCTACTGCAATCCGGTTTTTTCAATTGCGTCAATTTTTTTCTGCCGTTTCCGTAAAATTTCCCTGTAAAGCAGCACCATTTTCAATTCGTTTTTGTTTTTATAAACGGAAGCCAGATCATAAGCGCTGTTTATCTGATTGTTTGCTTCTTCCAGATTGTCGTTTATTTCAGCCGCAAGAGCCAGGTTATACCTGGCAGTTATCGCCAGCTTTCCCATATGGCCGGGCGTATAACGGTGCCAGATTTCTATGGCTTGTTCCCATTTCTGTTCCTGGGCATAGTTGGCTGCAATCCGGAATTCCTCCAGGGGGGGGACGATCAGCATCCGGTCAACCTTCACCCAGCCGGAATTAAACTTGCCGGCATAGTTTTCCCCGAAAACTTCTGCAGCCAACCGGATGGCGGGAAGTCTCGGAGGCAATGGTGACTTGCCGGAGGCAACGGCTTCATCCCAGTAAAGTGTGTCCACCATTTGTCTGGAGTCCACCACTTCACCAGAGTGTCCGTCATACACAGCCCATAACCCTGCCATAACCACCTGCCGCAATTCACTCTCCCGGCTATCCCCGGGAAACCGGGAATAGAAATAGGAAAAAGTCTCCAGTGATACAAGGTAGTCAGCCCTGGAAGGCTGAATGATTTTCCTGACCAGCGAGGCAGGCAGCGCCGCTATTTTTTCCCCTGTAATTCCTGGCATAAAATCAACGGGATAAATCGCAGGAACAGAAGTCATGCCATTTTCTGCAAATTTCTGTGCCGCACTCTGAAGACAACTGTATACTGCGATGCTGTCAATATTTTGTTCCGGATTCTCTTTATCCTTTCTCAAATAGCCTCCGTCACGGTAATAATGTTGCAGGGTATCCCCGGGATATTTGAAATTTCTATACATCAGCGCAACCTGATTCCCTTCCACCTGCAATGGGACCTCACGGCTCCGGATGACTTCAATCGGGATGGGTTCATACACCGTGCATGAAAAGAAAGCTGCCATTAAAAGGAGGCTGAATGGCAGGAGAATGTCAGGCCTTTTCATCTTTCCCGGAAATTAAGGTTTTTCTCTTTTTCAGAATATTCAGGTATTCGTAGGTTACCTGACGAAACATGGATTCGTACGAACGAAGTCCCCACTTGAGGGCTTCGTCCAACAATCCCTCCATCTCGTAGGAAACAGCAATATTAAATTCCAGTTTGCTCTTCATGGATTTCGAACGGGTTTGACCGACTGCTTCCGTCCATTTCTCGCGGGCAGCCGCCCAATTGTTTTCAAGGACCAGCGGATTAGTCTCCCGCAGTACCTGATTCCCGGATGAAAAATAAGCCCTTTTATAACTGTTCCAGTTGGTGGCTATCCGGTCAGCCAGGGTAAGGGCTGCCACAACCGCCGCTTCCGTCATCCCCGTTTTTACGGGAGTAAACCTTTTAAACAGGTTTTTAAGGTCATAATCCCAGTCCTGCCAGATCAGGGTGTCCGTAAGAAAGTAACTGAATAAGCTGTTCCTGTTTTTGGGATCGTATACCCTGAACTGCGCCACATAGGTCACTGACATACCTGCGGCATAATGGGCGGGATCAAA
>CAYYJE010000176.1:0-3918 GCA_964472165.1 uncultured Prolixibacteraceae bacterium
TAGAATTCACTCCAGTCGTTGTAATTGGCATTTTCAGCGATGTAATCCATAAAGGAAGAGCCGGAATTGTGGCCTTCCGCGATGGAAAAGGAGTTAAAATCGCGTAACCGGTTATACCCGATTCCGAAGTTGACGCCAACAAGTCCGCTGCCGTTGTTCTTTTTGGTCGGGAGGGCAGCCACATAACTGAGGTTACTCATCCCCAGTTTGTAGTCCGTTTCCAACATGGAATAGCCAAGGTAGGTGGAATTGACCTTATTCATTCCATAGTTTGGAGAGAGGGCAAACTCGGACGAAAGGTAAAGTCCCAGTCCGGCAGGGTTAATTCCCACACCGGTAAAGTCTCCCCCGAGGGCACCGAAAGCATTGCCCATCCCACCAGAACGGGCAGTTCCTTCAAGTTTTACGGATGAATACCGGAGTGCATCCACAAAATCCTGTGCACCTCCCCAAAAAGGAAGCGATATCAATAATCCGATGATTAAAAAGTGCTTGTTCATGACTCAATGTTATTAATAAGGGTTGATTGGTTACAATGCGATCGTCCTGTATTATCTGCGTCCGCTGCGTCCCGAGGAGGATCCGCTGCTGCTGCTGCTGCCTCCCGAGGAGGATCCGCCGCCACTGTAGCTACCTGATGAGGAGGAGCTGCTGCGGCTGGGGGAACTGTACGACGGAGAGGAAGTGCTGCGGCTTGGAGAACTGTAGCTTCCACTGTTTGACGGTGCAGAATAGGTACTGCGGGTGGAAGTTCCTGAACTCGAGCTGCGGTTATAGGTAGAAGTGGAACGGTAGGTCCTGTCACTGCTGGAGCTGCTGCTGGGCCTGGAATAGACGGTGGTGGTTCTTTCCTGACCGCTTTTCATCTGGCCCGACTCGCTCTGCTGGGTTGTCGTAGCAGGGCGGCTGTATGCCGGAACATTGTAGTTGCTGCGGTTGGTGGTCCGCTGCTGGTTGTAACTCGGAGTGTAGGCATTGGACTGCGTACTCCGGGTTGCACCTTCCTTCACGGTGGCAGCAGGCCTGGTATACTGACCCTGGGTAGTGACTCTCCGTGTTACTGTTCCACTCTGTCCATTCTGGCTGCTGACAGTTCCGCGGGTTACTGTGGTTTCTGTGCCCCTGCTGCGGGTGGCCGCATCGGTAGTGCCACGTCTCATCTCAGTGATCGTACGGTTCTGAATGGCTGTTCCTTCACGGACAGCTCTTCCGCCATTGTCGGCTCCTGAAACCGAACGTGCCCTCCTGCTGTCGGTACTCCCGGCAACGGCACTTCCGGTGCGTGACTGCGTGCTTTTCAGGGATGACCTGTCGCCTGCCAGGGCAGAAGTCCCTGTTCTGTAGGATCCACCACCACCTGCAACCATGGTGTTGTATTCGCGGCGTTGACCATACCTGTAATTTTCACTGTCGATGTAGTATCCTCCACCCCAGTAGTTGTTGTAGTAAGGATAACCCCATCCGCCTCCCCAGCCCATATAGCTGTAGGGTGAATAATAGGGACTGTACATGCCGTACATGCCATACATGCCGCCATACCAGCTGCTGTAATAAGGAGAGTAACCCCACGACCATGGATCATATCCCCAACCCCACGACCAGGAAAGGGATGAATAGGGATAATACCAGCTGTCCCAGTACCAGTTGTCCCAGTAGAAAGGATCGTAAAAGCGGGAATAAGGCCGGTGAAACCGGTTGATCCGATAGGAAAAGTCGACGTCGGAACCATCGTAATAGTTGTTGATCACATACTTTACTTCGTTGTCGTCGTAATAAATGGTGGTATCCGATCCCTCGAGCTGCATCTGATCCATGTTATAAAGCTGGGCATCCACATATTCACCGGCATCCTGCTCGTCGAAGATGTAGTTGTTCATGGTTTTGCTGCCCTCTTCATTGTCCCTGATCTCACTTATGATCAGCCTGTCGGCCGATTTCAGGTTTGCATCTGCTTCCTGTTGTGTCGTTTCCTCCAGGGCTACTGGTGGGGGAACATCTCCCGGATTGAAATAGATGTCATCCACATAGCTGGTGGAGACATACGATCCGGTCGTACACGCACTGATTACCAGCGCAATAGCAACCGATAAATAAATCCTGATTTTCATTACAACTCCTCCCTCTTTACAATTATGATTTAATTTACTTATTTTGTACACTTTAAGTTTGAATATTAGGAGCAAAATTTATACCAAAATTAACAAAATGGCGAAAGAAATCACTTCACGCAGCGAAAATTATTCGCAATGGTATCTCGACCTGGTCAACAAAGCCGACCTGGCTGAAAATTCCGCAGTGCGCGGTTGCATGGTCATTAAACCTTATGGCTACGCCATATGGGAGAAAATGCAGGCACAACTGGATAAAATGTTCAAGGAAACCGGACATGTGAATGCCTATTTTCCCCTTTTTATCCCGAAATCGTTTTTCAGCAAGGAAGCAGCTCATGTGGAAGGGTTTGCCAAAGAGTGTGCCGTAGTTACCCATTACAGGCTTAAAAACGATCCTGACGGGAAGGGAGTGATCGTGGATCCCGATGCCAAACTGGAAGAAGAGCTGATCATCCGTCCCACCTCCGAGACCATTATCTGGAATACCTATCGCAACTGGATACAATCGCACCGCGACCTGCCTTTGCTGATCAACCAGTGGGCCAATGTGGTCCGTTGGGAAATGCGCACCCGGCTGTTTCTCCGTACCGCCGAATTTTTGTGGCAGGAAGGCCATACCGCCCATGCCACCAGGGAAGAGGCCATGGAGGAGACCCTCAAAATCGTAAACCTCTATGCCGACTTCGCGGAGGGTTTCATGGGAATCCCGGTCATCAAAGGGATAAAATCGGAAAACGAAAGATTTGCCGGTGCGGTGGAGACCTATTGCATCGAAGGATTGATGCAGGACGGGAAGGCACTCCAGTGCGGAACTTCCCATTTCCTGGGACAGAATTTTGCGAAGGCTTTCGATGTCATGTTCTCCAACCGTGAAGGTGTACTGGAATATGTTTGGGCTACCTCCTGGGGAGTTTCCACACGGCTGATGGGTGCCCTGGTGATGGCGCACTCTGACGACAACGGACTGGTGCTTCCTCCCCACCTGGCTCCCATCCAGGTGGTGATCGTCCCCATCTACAAAACCCGCGAAGAACTCCAAACCATTTCCGCAAAAGTCGACGAGATCATTCCACAGCTCAAGGCCCGGGGAATTTCTGTGAAATACGATGACAACGACAGCAAGAAACCGGGATGGAAATTTGCAGAATATGAGCTGAAAGGCGTGCCTGTGAGGCTGGCCATGGGACCCCGCGACCTCATGAACGGCACCGTGGAAGTAGCCCGGCGCGATACCCTCACCAAAGAAGTAATGCCGGTAAATGGGATTGCAGATACGATTGAAAAACTTCTTGCCGACATTCAGGAGAACATATTCAGCAAAGCCCTCACCTTCCGAAACGAAAATATCCGCAAAGCCGACACCTGGGAGGAGTTTAAAACCATCCTCTCTGAAAAAGGCGGCTTCATTTCCGCACATTGGGACGGTACCACGGAAACGGAACTTAAAATAAAGGAGGAAACCAAGGCAACCATCCGCTGCATTCCTTTTGATGCTGAACCCGAAACGGGAAAATGCATTTACTCGGGCCAACCGTCACAACAACGGGTGTTGTTCGCAGTAGCATATTAAAAAGGTCGAGGGCCTTCGGCGTTCAAGGGTTCAAGGGTTCCAGGGTTCAACGGTTCCAGAGTTCCAGGGTTCCAGGGCTACACTGTTCAAGTCGGAGCGAATTGTAAATCCAGACAGAATCGTCAGGATCGGACATCCCGACCGGAACCGTCGGGAGGTTCAAAAGTTGTTTAAAATCGTACAAAGGTTCAAATTTACATATCTATGAAGTCAGAAATTAAGCAAATTGCGATGCGG
>CAYYJE010000177.1:0-3789 GCA_964472165.1 uncultured Prolixibacteraceae bacterium
TAAAAGAAAGATAAAAAGATTTTAGATGAAAAGATGGCAGACTAAAAGAGGATGGGGAAATACTATTCTGTGATCCGGTGATTCAGTGATACTGTGATCCCGTGATACTGTTCCATATGAGCCGGGCCACCGCTGCACTCCGCAATTGGTATTCGGTGTATATGTGATCGGTTATCAGTTTGTTGCAATCCATTGAATGACGCGCGCAGCGCAAATGACAACGAATGACCATGACTGACCCTTCGGGCAGGAGGGGAAACTTTCGCAGTCCACTGCATTTTCCGGAGTCACTAAACTGAACCCTAGAACCTTTGAATGCCGAGGTGGAGCCGAAGGCTTAGAACCCTTGAACGGCGAACCCATTTGAACGCTGAGGCAAAGCCGAAAGCTTTGAACAACTTTTGAATGGCACGCAGTGCCCTGGAACGGCGCAGCCCTGGAACACCGAAGGCATTTGAACCCTTGATCAACATTAAACGCCGAAGGGCTGTTCGTGCCAGGGTTGGGGGATTCCGGTGATGTTCATTCTGATTCTTCGCTCTGCCGGGAAATAATTGTTGGAACGCGTTCCCAAATTTTTGAGCCATCCCAGCGGGATTCCCCTGTAGGAAACCAAAACCCATCCCTTTTCAGAGGTGCCGGCTGACAGATTGTCTTTCCGGAGGAAACCGATTGCTTCAGGCAGGTCAACACTGCGTGAAAGGAAGGAGGTTTGGTTGAGAACGAGTGAATGTGCCAATTCCGGATGGGGATTAAACCCGTTTCCTATTCCGGCAGCTACCTGCGTTCCGGGCTGCAGGATCCTGAGATACTTTTCCAACACATCCAGTGTGCTTATCCATTCAGTGGGAAATATGAAATAGTCGCTTTGCCGGCACAGAAAAGTGAAGTCGTAACCCGGTAAAATCCAATTGTCAAGCGCAGCAGTCACTGACTTTGACGCCATTTGCCAGTTTCTGAGGGTGAGCCTGCGGTGTGAAAAAATCGCGGGATCGCCCTGTTTCCTGACCACAGCCATAAAGAATCCTTCACCCCGGGTTCTGTCGGGCGAAAACTGGTAACCGGTCACACTTTCGCAGCGAAGGGTTTCGATGTTCCATTCAGGGTGGGGAGACAATTCCACCGGTGAAGCTCCGGTCTGACCCGTCAGCCATGCCATATTTTCCTCATTTTCTGCCGGATTGAAGGTGCAGGTACTGTAAATCAGGTATCCACCGGGTTTCAGGCAGTTCCACGCATCGGCAAGGATCCGTTTCTGGCGGGCAGCACATTGGGCTGCGTTGTTCAATGACCATTCAGTCATGGCAGCACGATCCTTGCGGAACAGGCCTTCGCCCGAACAGGGAGCATCTGCTACCACCAGATCAAAAAGGGGGGGAAGTCCGGCAAAATCTTTCGGATCATTCTGGGTAACGACAACTCCCGGATTGCCCCATTTGGAGATATTCTCCCTTAATACCACATTCCTGCTCCGGATCACCTCATTGGATACCAGCAGATCGTCAGGGCGAAGGAGCGACAGCAGGTGAGTGGATTTTCCCCCCGGCGCCCCGCAAAGATCAAGCACCATCGCCCGATCGGGAAGAGTCAACTGACGGAAGGCTTGTTCGAGAAACATCGAAGCTGCTTCCTGCACATAGTACACCCCGCCATGAAACCATGGATCGGCTGTAAAAAGAGGCCTTTTCTTCAGGTAATATCCTGTACTGCACCAGGGGACCGGATCGTCAGGACTGTCGCCCTTCCACTTTGCTGGATTAAGCCGGATGGATACCGGAACCACATCCGACAGGGATGCTTCAAATTCAGGGTATCTCTCCCTCAGTCTCTTTCTCATTCTGACAGAGAAATCTTCCGGCAAAACGTAATTATCCATTTCGTATCTGTTAAAAAGAACCTTTCGGGGTGATATTTACAAAACCCCACAAATATACCACTTCCCTTTAATCGGGGAAGTGGTTACGGGAGGATGCCGACTCAGTGAAGAAACAACCCATTTTTTAGCTTATCCCGGCTAACAATCAACTATTTAAAATATTTTTCCCATATTCTGCACATATTCAAATAAAATAATTATAATTGCACCCGAATTGAGTATTGACAGCAGCATGTCACGTTTTACTTTCACAGCTTCACCGTTTGAAAAGTTTTTTACGCCAACTGTTCTCAACCTCATCACCATCAATTAATTATCAATTTTTTTATTTAAATGAACATTTACATTTCAAATTTAAGTTTCGATGTCAATGACAACGATTTAAGGGAATTATTTGAAGAATACGGACAAGTTTCTTCAGCAAAAGTTATTACTGACAAGTTTTCAGGAAAATCGAGAGGTTTCGGTTTTGTTGAAATGGCAAACGATGAAGATGGCCGCAAGGCTATTGAAGAATTGAACCAGGCAGAGTATGATGGGAAAACCATCAACGTTTCTGTAGCTAAACCCCGCGAAGATCGTCCGGAAAGAAAACCCTACGGAGGCGGTGACCGTGGTGGAAGCCGTGGCGGTTTCGGCGGAAGTCGTGGCGGATTCGGTGGAAACCGTGGTGGCGACCGTGGCGGACGTCCGGGCGGAGACCGTGGCAGTGACCGTGGCGGGTACAACAAGTACTAATACGTATTGATCTTCTGCGCCCTTTTGGGTGAGTTTAAGAAATAATTTGGTTTAATCACCGGATAGTACAAAGAGGAATTTCTATGAGATTCCTCTTTTTTATTTAACAGGGCATTCTAACTCTGAAACTTAGCCCGACATAATTCACGGGGCTGCCGGGATTGCAAAGATTTCCGGTAAAAGTTTTACATTTGAGCTGTAATACGACCCATGAAGACCATTTTTCGACTACCGGCTTTTTTGTTGCTTCTTTGCCATGGAGCAGTTCACGCACAACTTTCCGAAGGGGGATGGCCAAAAGAATTTTCTGCGCTGAAATCGGCTCTGGTCATGACCGAAATTCTTCCTCCGGTCAACAATGCAGAATTGCTTTGGGAAAGCAGACAAATGACGGAAGAGTACCGGATGCTGAAGCCTTTGCGCTTCGCCCATCCTTTTGAAGTTCATTATACACCTTCCTCTCACGGAAAATGGATGCAGAGTGACGATGGCTGGTGGATCTGGCAATTCACCGTAACTTCTCCGGGAGCACACTCACTCAACCTGTTGTTTGAAAATTTCCATCTGCAGGAAAGGGCAAGGTTGTTTCTCTTTACCCCTGACAAGCGCTATGTGACCGGTGCCTTTACTGACCGGAACAACGACAGGGAGGGAGTTTTTGCTACTTCGCCGTTGCCGGGCGACGAAATCACCGTTCAGTATGAAATCCCCGGAGACGGCGTGAGAAAAGATGATTTTGTGATTACGCATGTCAATCACGATTTCCTGGGAATCCTGAAGTATGTGGATGATCGCCGGCCGATGGGAGTTCCGGCTGAATCCTGCAACCGGGACATCAACTGTCCGGCTGCCGACCGGTGGAGAGAGGTTCAAAACAGTGTATGCAGGATCATGGTCCAGGGCAAGGATCTCTGTTCCGGAACATTACTCAACAATACCGCACAAAACAGCAGACCTTTCGTTCTGACTGCCAACCACTGCATCAGCAGCGCTTTCAAGGCAAGCGGATCCCTTTTTCTCTTCAATTATGAAAGCCCCTATTGCGGGCCTCTGGATGGTGATGTTTCCCATTCCCTGTCAGGAAGCAAACTGAAAGCTACCGTTGACAGTCTCGACTTTGCCCTCGTCGAGCTGAACACCCCCCCTCCCCCTTCCTTCAGGCCCTATTATGCCGG
>CAYYJE010000178.1:0-3606 GCA_964472165.1 uncultured Prolixibacteraceae bacterium
TCACCACAGGAAAAGTCAACCTCTTTGCCGGCGGAGGCAGCGGCTGGCATACCCCTGGCAGGGACTTCAACATCTGCAACCTCGGTCTCTCCACCACCAAAGAAATCAAAATCACCGACACTTTCAGCCTGCCGCTTTCCGGCAGTGTTGTCCTGAATCCCGCCACCGAACAGCTCTTTCTAGTGGCCGGCATCAGCCTGTAAACCACAATATTCCTATATAATCACAGGATACCCCGTTACCGGAGTTCCCTGCAGCGGGCGGTGGCCCGGACGCAGATGGCAGCGAAGTGTGCCTAATTTATCTTCACTTTGGCCAGATATATCGATGTCTTTCCATCATGGGAGGAATAGTAGCTCACCCAGAGGAGTCCGTTGTGCAGGGCCATTCCGGCATAGCTGGTGTCGCCTCCCGAGGGAAGGGCAATGATTTCGGTGAGTTTGTCGTTCCGGGGATCAATCCGGCAGAGGGAAGTTCGGGCCGGATGCCACTCTGACGTGGCATAAAGCCTTACCACTGCGAGGAATTGTCCATCCGGAAGGCGGACCATATGGGGTCCCCCGATGCGGACACCCAGACCAGTCCAGTCCCAGTGGGTATAGGGGGGCAGGGATACGCCCCATAATCCTTCGTTAACTTCCGCCCCGTCACGGCGCAACAGGCAAAATGCCGTATCGCCGGTGAACCAGATGGAAGATTCATTGGGATAACCTTCCAGGAAAATGTCGTCACCCAACTGATTAAATTGTTTTCCGTCGTCGCTGGCATAAAACCGGAGCAGCTTTTGGTTATTACAACCATAACCCATGTTGTAGGCTTTCCCTTCATGCCAGGTCGTCCGCCACAGCCAGAAGTCCGGGTCACCGATCGCATGGCTCCCGCTCCAGTGATACCCGTCGTCCGAAAACCAGGCCAGCGACTGGTGGGTATGGAGCGATTTGTCGTGCAGGGCGCCTGCCCCGGTGAGCATCAGCTTTCCTCCAGAAGTGAGGGTGATCTTGGCATCCCGGAGATCCATCGCGGGGGAAGAAATCAGGGCCGCCGACACCCACGCTTTACCGTCTTCGGAAGTGATTACCCTTAAGGAACCATCGGGTGACACATGGCCGGTACCTTCACGGAAGACACAGAACCAGCGGCCGCGGTACCTGATCAGGTCAGTAAAGGCATTGTGAGGAGCCTGGTCCCAGATTTTCCGGACTTCAACCAACTCCATGGAAATGTCTGTTTCCTGTGCCATGGCTGGCACAACTGCGAATAAAGTGATTGCTGCAAAGGCGGTAAGTAAACGCATGTTGAAACGATTCAGGTGAATAATACTGTCCAAAATTACAGAAATTTAGAAATTTCTTCTATTCCACCGCCAGTCAGGAAAATTGATTTCCAGTGCTTGTAACAAAAAAGATAGAAACCTGGAAGCAAAAAAGTCGTAAATTTGAGCAAAATAGAAAAATGAAAGCATTACGTTTTAGAACAAGAATTTCTAAAGCCGGGACCATTCACCTTCCCAAGAACTCTTCATTTATTGACAAAGAAGTGGATGTTATTATACTGCCTAAAATCAGAAGAACCAGAAAAACTTTGAAAGCCAAAGAATTTATTGAAAAGTGGGCGGGATTTTTACGGCCTGACACTGGTGTTGACTCAAAATACGACTATTTAATGGAAAAGTATAAATGAAACGAGTTTTGCTTGACACAAATATCGTTCTTGACATTGCACTAAAACGCGAGCCTCATTTTGAACTTTCCGCAAGAACCTTTGAGTTAATTGACAGTAAGCAGATTATTGGATATATCACTGCCACAACAGTAACAGACATATACTATATTTCCAGAAAAGAAAAAGGAAAAGAAATCGCTATTGAATTCATCTCTAACCTGATAGATATCGTTGATATTATCGGTGTTGACAAAAATGTTATCGTAAAAGCATTAAATTCAACCCTGGACGATTTTGAAGATGCAGTTCAAGTTTCAGCGGCAGAATACAATGAAATCGAAACCATTGTAACAAGAAATAAAACTGACTTTGTAAACACAGGTCTTGAAATTCTGACACCTAAAGAACTAATTGACTTTTTATAAATCAGATTATGAAGTTACATCTTGTTGCAATCCTGTTATTTCTACTGCTGACTCCGGAATGGGGCCGTGCCCAAACGACACCAGCAACCTATCAGCAGGCTTCACAAACCGTCATGGCCACCGCAAAGGCCACCACTCCTCAGTCCACTCAAATCGTCTACCTCTCGGGAAGAGATGCCGCCACTCCGGTAGAGTGGGAATTCTTCTGCACCGACGGGCGCAACAGCGGCCGGTGGACCACCATTCCGGTGCCGTCGAACTGGGAACTGCAGGGTTTCGGCACCTACAACTACGGCCACGACTGGCGCGACAAAAACAAAAAACTGGGTCAGGAGGAAGGGTTATACAGACACCGGTTTGACGTTCCAGCCGCCTGGAAGGGTAAAACCGTGCAGATCGTCTTCGACGGCTCCATGACCGACACTGAAGTAAAGATCAACGGCAGAGTGGCGGGACCCATCCACCAGGGAGGATTCTACCGCTTCAGATACGACATCACGTCCCTGCTGAGATACAACCGGAGCAACCTGCTGGAAGTCCGGGTGGCCAAACACTCTGCCAACGAATCGGTGAACCGTGCCGAGCGGCAGGCCGACTTCTGGATCTTCGGGGGCATCTTCCGTCCGGTGTTCCTCGAAATTCTGCCCGGAATCCACATGAGCCGCACCGCCATCGATGCCCGGGCCGACGGCACCTTCCGCACGCTGATCGAACACACCCCCACTCCTTCCGGGTGCACCGCAACGGTCGAACTCTCTGACCTGGAAGGGAATCCTGCCGGGAAGCCGGTGGTTCAGGAGCTTCCGGAGGGAGCCGCTTCCACGGTGATTTCCGGGAAATTTGAAAACATCAAACCGTGGAATCCCGAGTGGCCCATGCTTTATAGTATGAAAATTACCCTCCGGAAAGGCAGTGAGGTGCTGCATGAGGTCACCGAAAGGATAGGTTTCCGGACGGTGGAACTGCGGAAACACGACGGCTTTTACGTGAACGGCCGGAAGGTGGTCTTCAAGGGAGTGAACCGCCACTCCTTCTGGCCCGAAACCGGAAGGGCTCTCAGCGAGGAGCACCTCCTGACCGACATCAGGCTGATCAAAGAGATGAACATGAACGCCGTGCGCTGTTCCCATTATGTGCCCGACCGGCGCTTCCTGGAACTGTGCGACTCGCTGGGACTCTTTGTCCTCGACGAGGTGACGGGGTGGCAGGATGCCTACGACACCCTCGTGGGACCGAAACTGGTGCGCGAAACCATCCTGAAGGACGAGAACCATGCCAGTGTGGTGATCTGGAACCATGGAAACGAAGGGGGCTGTGACTTTGCCAACGAGAAGGGATTCCACGAATATGATATCCAGAAGCGGCCGGTGCTCTATCCCTGGCTGCTGCGGAACGGTGCCGATACCCACCACTACCCCGCCTTCGACTACGCCATCGGGCGCTATGGCAGCGGCAACGACCCGTTTATGGCCACGGAACTGCTGCACGGATTGTACGACGGCGGACACGGGGCCGGACT
>CAYYJE010000179.1:0-3550 GCA_964472165.1 uncultured Prolixibacteraceae bacterium
GCCGGGTACGGTATATACCGATCCCACTACCGACCACCTGTACGAATTGTTCCGGCTGCCGCGATCGGTATACTGGATTGCGGAGGTTGACGGGGTTATGGCCGGTGGATGCGGGGTGTATCCCACCGCCGGTTTGCCTGAAGGTTGCGCCGAACTGGTCAAGTTTTACCTTTTCGCCCCGAACCGTGGAAAGGGAATCGGAAAAAGTCTGATGGAACGTTGTTTTATTTCGGCCCGGGAAATGGAATTCCGGCAACTCTACCTGGAAACCTTTCCCGAACTGGCCAAAGCTGTCGGGATGTATGAGAAGGCCGGCTTTCGTTATCTTCCTGAACCACTGGGAGATTCTGGCCATTTTTCCTGCAACATCTGGATGCTGAAGGAACTTTAATCCTATCGCGGGGTTTTTGCAATCATGAGCGGGTCAGGTGAAAAACCCTTTAAAATTTTTGAGTGATTTTCTTTTTTTATGCCCGGGAAAACTGTACCTTAACACGTATAACCTTGATCATAATTTAACCATGGAAAAGGAAGAAGAAGCCATTTGTTGCCCTCCGTTTGACCCGGCCCCGTGGGATGGTCAGACCATCGTGTGGAAAGACAAAAAATTCATCAGGGAAAAGGTATGTACCTTTCTGTTTATGCCCCTGAATTTCGGTTCCGTCATGCGGAAAGCGTTTGCCAAAGCTCAGGCAGCCGGTGTCTCTTTTGTGGATAATCTGGGATTGTCGGACCACACCTCCCGCTGGAACATGGATATTTATATCGCGGTCGACAAAGAGGTTCCCGGGAGTTTCAATGTCACCCTCAGCGGCAATTTTTTCTGTAAGGTGTACGAAGGTCCTTTCAGCGACACCGGCAAGTGGGGCAAAGATTACGATGAAGCGGTCAGGGCAAAGGGATTGGCTTATGAAAAAATGTACATGTGGTATACCACCTGTCCCAAATGTGCCAAAAAGTACGGGAAGAACTACACGGTGATATTGGGCCGGCTGACTTAGCCGCCTGTTTTTTTTATTAATGAGATGTTAAATGGCAGAGATTTCGGGGAAACCCACCATTCATCCTGCTTTGTTCATTACAGGCAAGGCTGGGGGATTTTTTACATGGGGGATTCTTTTCCTGGCGATGGCAGGGATTGGCAACCTGCACCATCAGACAGGAAATGAATTGGATTATGTGGCATTTGTCCTGCTTTCTGCCGGTACACTATTGACTCTTTTAAGTTCAATAACCCTTGGTTCTTCCATCCGGATTGGTCTGCCCACCGAAGAAACGGTACTCAGGACTGCAGGCATTTACCGGTTCAGCCGGAATCCGATGTATGTGGGGGTACACCTGGTTACCCTGGCGGCGATGCTGTATACCCTGAAATGGTGGGTTATTCTTCCGGGGTTTTTCAGCATTTATGTGTACCATTTGATTGTAAAGGGGGAGGAGCGGTTCCTGGAGGAGCGGTTTGGGGCCACATACCAGCGCTACGCCCAAAAAACGCGTCGATATATGTAACGAAACCGGAAGACTATGCAGGAAAGGTTGGTGCGGTACAGCAACGAGCTGAACAAGGTGGCCGATATGCTGGCTGAGGCTTCCGGAGCGCTCGGCGCAAGGGTAGCCGCGGGGGAAACGGATCCTGTTTCCAGGGAGATTTTTGATCTCTCACTCCATTTGCGGCAGATTTCGCGGGAGTTGACGGGAGATACATCACCTGATTCAGGCCACAACGGCTTCCTGCTTTCCCTTCCCGACGACACGACCATCCGCAGGATTATCGGAATTATTTACCAGAATCTGGGGCGAACGGAGTTTACGGTGAATGCCCTTAGTGAGGCGATGGGGATGAGCCGGATCAATCTCTACCTGAAGATCAGGGAAAAGACCAGGATGACGCCCGTGGAACTGATCAGGGCCGTCAGGATGCACGAAGCTGCCCGGATGCTCAGAGAAGGGAATTCCAATGTCTCGGAGGTGGCCTACATGGTGGGATATAATGAAACCCGGTATTTTTCGCGCTACTTTAAAGCAGCCTTCGGGATTTTGCCTTCTGCTTTTTCCCGCAAATTCAAATGACAATTGGGCAATCGATTGTCCTGCCAGGGGGTTTTTGTAAAAAATACAATAAATATAAAAAGAGTTAAAAAGATTTTATTTCTGCATAAAATGAAAATAAAATCTTTTTAAATAGTTCTATATAAAATTGTTAATAGAATTTATAACAATCATAAGTAATTTACTATTCCAAAAAACCGTAAAAACGACTTAACATTTAGGTATGATAATATTAACATATAGGATATCTAAAAAAATGAAGATGATGTAAATTTGTTAAGAAATTGTAAAAAATCGCTAAAACCATTAAAACCTATGCCTATGATAAATGAACCTATTCCCGTTTTAAATGAACCTTGTTTCCTAATAAAGTGAGCCCGTCGACGAATACCTTGTTTACCGGCTGATTATGCCGGGTTACCAAACCTGGAATACCATGGGGATTTACCAGCGTAAACTGTCAGGGTTTTCGGCAGAGCCCATCCTTAACAGCCGGCTGATGCCGTTTACCTGCATGAATTGCCACTCCATGGCCAACAACAATCCTGACTATATGCTTCTCCATCTCCGCGAGAACAATGCAGGGACGATTCTCATCAGGGGGGGCAGGGTGGAAAAACTGCAGACCAAAACCAAAGAGACTTTCGGAAGTGTCTCTTTTCCGTCGTGGCATCCGTCGGCAGCCTATATCGCCTTTTCAATCAACAAGATCAGGCAGCTCTTCCCTTCCCGGGAAACAGAGAGGGCCCATGCCTTTGATATGGAATCCGATATGGTGATCTATGACGTGGAGAAAAAGGAGTTCTTCACTTCGCCGCTCCTGTTTTCCCCCGGTGCCTATGAAGCATTCCCCTGTTTTTCTCCCGACGGGACCTGGCTTTTTTTCGTCACCACCAATGCGGTTCCCATGCCTGATTCCATCGGACACGAGCGTTATTCCCTCTGCTCCATCGCCTTTGATGCCCAAACCGGCAAAATCGGAAACAGGGTCGATACCCTGATCGCGGCCTCTGTTTTCGGAAAAAGTGTGACCATGCCCCGCATTTCTCCCGACGGAAAAATACCTGGTCGTTACAACCGCCGACCACGGGAACTTTCCTGCATATTTCAGGGAGGCAGACCTGGCTGTCTATTCCTTTGCCGACTCTTCGCTGGTGGCCGCTGATATCCTGAACAGCCACGACGTGGAGAGTTACCACTCCTGGTCTTCCAACGGGAGATGGATGGTGTTTTCAAGCAGGCGGATGGATGGACTTCATATGAACCTGTATCTGACCTATATGGATCCAAACGGCCGGTTTCACAAGCCTTTTCTACTTCCCCAGGAAGATCCGGGGTTTCACGATACTTTTCTTTTTTCCTTCAACCTGCCGGAGTTTGCAATCGGGAAGGCAGATCTAAGCCCTTATTCCATTGAACGGGTGGCAAAAAAGAGCAGAGGGGAATAGGTGCAGTTTGATACTTCCCACTAAAACTGATCAGGGTGGATCAGAAATCACCA
>CAYYJE010000180.1:0-2011 GCA_964472165.1 uncultured Prolixibacteraceae bacterium
CAGGGAAGAATTTCCCGGATATGATGTGACGGTGCGCGGGGCTATCTCTATCGGACGAAGATTGATGGATCCGCTGGCTGAACTGGTAAAGATAGATCCCAAAAGCATTGGAGTGGGGCAATACCAGCACGACGTCGACCAGAAAATGCTGAAAAACAGCCTTGACATGGTGGTGGAATCCGTGGTAAACACCGTGGGAGTCAATGTAAACACGGCAAGCAAAGAGATTCTTACCCACATATCAGGACTGGGGCCTCAACTGGCACAAAATATCGTGGATTACAGGCAGGAAAACGGTCCGTTCAAATCAAGGGATGCGTTGTGCAAAGTTCCCAGAATGGGAAACAAATCATTCCAGCAGTCGGCCGGATTCCTGCGGGTACCCGAATCGGAGAACCCGCTCGACAATTCGGCGGTTCACCCTGAATCGTACGTAATAGCCGCAAAAATGGCGGCTGACCTGGACTGTTCTTTGTCAGAACTGATCGGACAGGAAAAAATGATTGAAAAAATTGATCTTACACGCTATGTGTCTCAGGAAGCCGGATTGCCCACACTGCAGGACATCCGCGATGAACTGGCCAAACCGGGAAGAGATCCAAGGAAGATGATCAGGGTTTTTGAATTTGCTCCGGGAATTTTCAGCATGGACGATCTCCGGCCTGGTATGATCCTGCCCGGCATCGTCAACAACATCACCAATTTCGGGATTTTTGTCGACATCGGCGTAAAACAGTCAGGGTTGGTGCACCTTTCCGAAATGGCCAACCGATTCGTAAGCAACCCCAACGAAATTGTGAAATTACATCAGCATGTCCATGTAAAAGTACTGGAAGTAGACATTGCCCGTAAAAGGATCCAATTGTCCCTGAAGCAGGCCATGACCGCACAGGAAAAAGGAGTAACCGGAAATCCGGCGTGATGTCTCAGCAGACCGCACTATTCCTCTTCGTCTTCCTCGTCCTCGTCAAACTCCTGTGAAAACTCGTCTTCAAGAAACGCTTCGGCCTCTTCCACCAGTTGAGCAACGAACTCCTCATTGCCAGGATCTTCATCAATCCAGTGGATCACCTGATTGCTCGAAAAATCATCGATATCGCTTTCGATGATAAACCTGGGGTTTTCATTGTGAACCACATAAATGGTGTCAGGAGCTTCCTGTGAGTTGTCGGCTAATAAGAATTTTGGCAGCATTGCTTTAATTTTTGATTAGAACAAAAATAATGATTTTTACCAACAGGCAAACGCTCCCGGCCTTCTTTCAGAAATAACTTTTTCGGGTACATTTCTCCCATCATCCCAATTTTTCAACCCGAAATCAGATCACTTCGGAGTATCACTTTCCAAAAGGGTGATTTACAGGATTAAAAGGAGAGTTCCACCACGGTGATTCCGGCACCCCCCAAACGGACATCCTCGTCCCTGAAAGAACGAACCACCGGTTCGGACTTGAGAAAATTCCGGATCATCTCCTTGAGGATGCCCTCCCCTTTCCCGTGAAGTATCCTCAACTCGCGAACTTCGAACATCACAGCCTCATCGATCAGGGTTTGGATCCTTGACAGGGCAGACTCGGTGCGTTCTCCCCGCAAGTCGATCTCCGGTTTGAAATTCATGCGACGCTCACTGTAGTCGAGAGTCATCGACACTCCCGACCGCCCTTTGGCCTTTCCTGCTTTTGCCTTACCGCCTGCCTTTTCAATCCTGGTCATGGGCACGGTGGAGATCAACTGGCCAAAAGCAATGATCCCGTTCTTTTCATTGAAGCCGATCAGTTCACCAACTGCTTCCTGACCAGTAATCCGAACGTTGTCGCCAACGGCCAGCAAGGGCTTCTCTTCCTTTCCTGTATATACGGGCTTTTCAACCTCAGGTGGTTTTCCCCCGGTCCTCCGCTTTTCCAATTTCCGCAATTTTTCCCTCTTCCGGTCAAGGGTGCTGTCGTCAGCGGGCATGTCACCCTGCACTTCCTTTCTGAGATCGTCCAACGCGAGCCGGACTTCCCTGGTCC
>CAYYJE010000180.1:2111-3481 GCA_964472165.1 uncultured Prolixibacteraceae bacterium
TCACCCTGCACTTCCTTTCTGAGATCGTCCAACGCGAGCCGGACTTCCCTGGTCCGTTCCTTTTCAGCCTGGGCTTCCCGTATCTCCCTGATGGTTTGCTCAATCTTCCTGTTAACTCCTGCCAGCAACTGACGCGCCTCCTCCCTGGCAGATTTCAGAATCTCATTCCGTTGTGCCCTGAGTTCCTCCATCTCTTTTTGGTAGGTTTCAGCCATCTCCCCCACACTCTTTTCCACCTTCCGGATCTTCTGGCGCTTGCTCTCCCAATAATATTTGTCGCGGGTAATCGATCGCAGGTTCTTCTCAAAATCAATATGTTTCTTCCCCACCTTCTCCGTGGCTTCTCCCAAAATTGATTCCGGAAGTCCTATCTTCCTGGCTATTTCAAAAGCAAACGAACTGCCGGGTTTCCCGATTTCCAGCATGAAAAGCGGATTCATCCGCTGGGCATCATATAGCATAGCCCCGTTTACTATTCCGGGTTCCGAGGCTGCAAAATGTTTCAGGTTTGTGTAGTGGGTGGTAATTACGCCGTAAGCCTTTTGAAGGTTCAGCTGATTCAGTACTGCCTCGGCTATCGCTCCTCCCAGCATGGGCTCGGTACCGGTGCCAAATTCATCGATCAGCAAGAGCGTGAATTCATCGCTGTTCCTGAGAAAATATTTCATATTAAGGAGGTGGGAACTGTAGGTGCTCAAATCGTTTTCGATCGACTGTTCGTCACCGATATCGATAAAAATACGCTCAAAAATTCCGGTTTTGCTTCCTTCCTGCAGAGGAACCAGCAGTCCGTTCTGCAACATGTACTGAATCAATCCCACACTCTTCAGGCATACCGATTTGCCGCCCGCATTGGGTCCCGATATCAGGAGAATGTGGTTCTCTTCGTTCAGGATGATGTCAAGGGGAACAATCTTGCGCTGTTCCCGTTTGAGCGAGATCATCAGGAGAGGATGAACCGCTTGTTTCCAGTCAAGCCGGGGTTGTGGGGCAAAATCCGGTTTAATGGCATCAATTGAACGGGCCAGCAGCGCCTTAGCCCTGATGAAGTCCATCTCACCGAGGAATTGGTTGGCATAAACCAGCTCATCGATATAAGGCCTTATATCGTTACTGAGCAAAGTCAGAATTTTGATTATCTCACGGCGTTCGGCATTCTCCAACTCGCGGATCTCATTGTTCATCTCCACAATCTCCGCAGGCTCAATATAAGAAGTCTTGCCGGTAGCGGATTCGTCATAGACGATTCCTTTCAATTTCCTTTTATGGGCTGAGGCTACCGGGATAACCGCTCTCCCGTCACGGATGGAAACCGGGGTACCCTCCTCCACCCATCCTTCCTTTTGAGCCTGTTTGAGGATTGCCTGCAG
>CAYYJE010000181.1:0-1967 GCA_964472165.1 uncultured Prolixibacteraceae bacterium
CCCCATAACGGACTTACACCGTCAAGTTAATCGCCATGCACGGCGCACAAAAAAAAGCCCTGCTGAGGCAGAGCTTTGGTGTCGCAAATTGTGTAAATTTTAACTTATGCAAGTTTTACGTTTACGGCATTGGGACCTTTCCTACCTTCTTCGACATCGAAGGTGACCACATCGTTGTCACGAATCTGGTCAACCAGACCGGTTGCGTGTACAAAATACTCGTTTGATGATTCTTCGTCTTTAATGAAACCAAAACCTTTGGTGTGATTAAAGAACTTAACTGTTCCTTTTTTCATTGATGATATTATTTATTAACCCCGCAAAGGTAACATTTATTTGAAAATCAACAACCCCCATTTTTTAATATCTGCATTTTTTTCCATGAGAAGGTCCTTTTTGTGTAAAGATGGCCTGATTTTCCGCATTAGAGGCTTCCTGTGAATTAACATTCGGTTGTTTTTCTCCTGAATTTCCCTATTTTTGATTGTCTTCAAGAACAATCCAGCCCAATGGAGAAACCCGGATATCAAAAGCAGATCCAACAAATTGCCGCACAGATAGGATTTTTGGAGTGCGGCATTGTTGCGGCTGAGGAGTTGCCGGAGGAAAAGAGGCGGCTTGCCCTTTGGCTGGAGAAGGGCATGCACGGCACCATGTCGTACATGGAGCGGAACCGGGAGAAGCGACTCGACCCCAGGCTCCTCCATGAAGGCACCCGGAGTGTGGTTGTCGTCCTGCAGAATTATTTCACCCGCCACTCCCCCGCTGATCCCTCCGCCCCCATCGTTTCGAAATATGCACTCGGACGCGACTATCACCCGGTCATGAAGCAGAAACTGAATGAACTCCTCCGCAGGATCAGTCAGGAGATCACTCCCTGCAGCGGCAGAGCTTTTGTGGATTCCGCACCCTTGCTGGAGCGGGCCTGGGCCCGAAGGGCCGGACTTGGATGGATCGGGAAGAACGGCATGCTCATTTCCCCTGTAAACGGAAGTTTTTTCTTTGTCGGAATCCTGTTGATCGACAAAGAGATTCCTGCCATGCCGGTACGGGAACTTTCCGACCGGTGCGGCACCTGCACACGCTGCATCGACGCCTGCCCCACCAAGGCAATTGTAGCTCCCCGGGTGGTGGATGCCCGGCGCTGCATCTCCTACCTTACCATCGAGCACAAAGGGGATATCGACCCTGAATTCCGGGGAAAACTTGAAAACCGCGTTTTTGGATGTGACATCTGCCAGGACGTGTGCCCCTGGAACCGCAAAGCCAGGGAACACAATGAACCCCAATTCAGGCCTTCTGCCGGGCTCCTTCAACTCACGCGCGAGGAATGGCTTGCCATGGATGAAGAGCGCTTCAGGGAAATTTCCAGGGACTCTCCCATCAGCAGGACGGGATTTGAAGGAATCCGCCGAAACTTGCTATACCTCCTTTGAAATAATCAAATATTCGTGATTTGACATTAAAATGAGACCTTAAGAAACCCACTTTCAGAAATTTCCTATCTTGCTTTCACATTTGAATTAACCCATGAAGGAGCATAAACGGTTCGAATTTGAGGGTGATTTGCTTACAGGGCCACGGGGCGGGTACTATGTCGACTTTCCCTTCGATGCACTGAAGGAGTTTGGCACAAACCGGCAGGTCAGGGTAAAGGCATGGATAGATGGTCATATGGTGCGCAAAAGCCTTTTGCCCAAGGGCGACGGAACCCTCTGGCTGAGTGTGTCACTCGATATCCGGACAGTCATCGGCAAGGGGGATGGCGACAGGGTCAGCATGGTGGTGGAAGAGGATACCGAACCCCGCACCGTTGACCTTTCGGAAGACCTGGAGTGGCTCCTCGACAATGAGCCTGATTTAAAGGCCCATTTTCTAACCCAGGCCTACTCCACCCAGAAATTTTTCACCGACTGGATCATCCAGGCCAAAGATCCCGATACCCGCGTCACCCGGATTAACCACCT
>CAYYJE010000181.1:2067-3462 GCA_964472165.1 uncultured Prolixibacteraceae bacterium
ATCTTTTAATCTTTTTTATATGTCTTCCCTCCAACCTCTCCTGCTGATCATTTTTCTGGCCATTTCCGCCTGTCAGACGCAACCTGCCGGATATTCTATTGCCGTGAATCTGGAAGAGGCCGGTTCCGCCGATTCCGTGTACCTCTATCGCTACAGGGGAATAGCACTCACGCGGCTCGAAGCAGCGCCGCTGAAAAGGGGACAAGCCCGTTTCACCCGAACCGGGCTGCTTGACCAGGGGATGTACGCCATCGGGGTGAAACCCGAATCTTCCATTTCCTTTCTGATCAGCGAAGGAGCCAGCCAGCACTTTTCCATGTCGGCCGACCCGGGTAAACTGCCTGTTGCGCACCATTTCAACGGGTCGCCCGAGAACAGTGCTTTCGCCGGATACCAGCAGTTCATGGATTCATCATTCAGAATACAGTCGGCGCTGAATCAGCGGCTTCAGCGTAACAGCAGCCGGGAAGATTCCACCCGTCTCCTTTGGGCTGCAGTCAGGGAACTGGAAACAGCGCGGGAGAAGAGGCTGGCAGCCGTTAACCGCGACTTCCCGGGATCCATGGTCGCCCTCTATGCCCAGGCCATCCGGGAAGTTCCCGTTCCGGAGCCTCCTATTCCCCTCTCCGCCGAAAACCGTAACCACCTCATGCAGGAGCACGTCTTCCGACACATGACCCGCCACTTTTTCGACGGATTTCCCTTTTCAGATCCCCGCATCACCGCCACTCCCCTGCTGGAAAAGAAACTCAGCTTTTACTTCAGGCAACTGGTCCATCCCCATCCCGATTCCGTATTAACCTATGCCGCATCGATTCTCGAAAATGAGGATATTCATGATTTGGTATACAGCCAGGCAGCAAAAACCCTTTATGACCTCTTCAGAAGTTCACCCCTTCCGGAGCATCAGGAAATTTGTGCCGCCATGGGCGAAAGATTCATTCTTCCATTCAGATCCCGGTTCACCGATACCTTGTTTGTGAACCGTGTGGAGGAACGAACCCTGAAGTCCCGCCTCAATCCCCCGGGGAGTAAGGCCACCGACCTGCAACTTCAAACCCCTGAAGGGAAACAGATTGCCCTTTCAGAGGTAGAGGCTTCGCTGACCATCCTATACTTCTTCGATCCCGGATGCGACGCCTGCCAACCCAACACAGAGGAGTTAGCCGGCATATACGATACCAGGAAATCAAAGGAGATTGAGGTTTTTGCCGTCTACCTCGGAAAGGACAGGAAGGCATGGACCGATTACATTGCTTCAAAAAATCTTCAATGGATTAACGCATACGATCCCGATGGGACGGAAAAGGTGGAAGAGAAGTACGACATCTATGCCATGCCGATGATCTACCTCCTCGACAGGGATAAAAAAGTGATTGCCCGGGATGTTCCCGT
>CAYYJE010000182.1:0-3400 GCA_964472165.1 uncultured Prolixibacteraceae bacterium
TACCACAACCACGACAAAGAGTTTTCAACCCTCCTCGACAGTGTAACCGTCTATGATTTCATGCTTCAGAATACCGATCCGGAAAAAGTAATGTTCCAGATTGACCTGTACTGGTGCGTGGTAGGTGGCAAGGATCCGGTTGATTATTTCAAAAACTATCCGGGCAGGTTTGCCCTGTGGCACATCAAGGACGAAGCAGAAGTGGGAACCAGCGGCAAGGTTGACTTTGCTGCCATCTGGCCGTCTCTGGAACTTTCAGGAATGGAATACGGAATTGTGGAAGTGGAAAGATACAATTTCGAACCTTTCGAAAGCTGCAAGATGAGTCTCGATTATCTCAACAATTCTGAATTTGTGGTGATGCCCAAATAATTCTGACAGACTTTTGGGGCAGGAACGGCATGAGTAAAATCCATTCATGCCGTTTTTTTTATAGGGTCCCCAGCAACTCCCTTTCTATGGCCATTTCCAGCCCTGAAAGCTCCGACAGTCCTTTCATCCTTCCGATAAGCGGATAGCCGGGGTTGGAGGAGAGTTTGAAGTCATGGAGAATTTTAATCCCATGGTCGGGCCGCAGGGGCATCCTGCTGTCATTCCGGTTCTCCCTTATTCTTCTGTGCTGTTCCTGCAAAAGCACCTTCATAAGGGCAGGCATATCGACGTGGCCGTCAAGATGCCCGGATTCATAAAACGTATCGTCATCCAGCCAACGGGTGTTCCGCAGATGAAGAAACTGAATCTTCGGGGCCAGAGAAACCGCCATCTCGGGAAGGTTGTTGTCCCGTCGTGCCGACAGCGAACCTGCACAAAAAGTGAACCCATGGCTGGGCGAAGAATGCATCTTCATTATTTCCAGGATTTCGGGAAGACTCCCCACTACCCGGGGCAATCCCAGAACCGGATAAGGAGGATCATCGGGATGAATGGCCATCCTGATCCCTGCTTCTTCAGCCACCGGGATGACAGTTTCCAGAAAATAACGCAGGTTTTCTTTCAACTCAGCCGCCCCTATTTCCTTGTATTGCTGTAAATAACTGAGGAACATTTGCTTGTAATCACGGGTATCCCCCTTTATCACCCCATCTATGAATCCCTGCGATACCACAATGATATTACGGGCAAGGGCTTCCCGCTCGCCGGTAGTCAGTGTCCAGAAAAACCGGTCGGCCTTCTGAACGGTTTCTGCAGGATAGTCGGCAACGGCTCCCGGCCTTTTTAAAATGAAAATATCGAACGCTGCAAAAGCCGGAAAATGAAACAACATGGATTCTCCTCCCTGAGGGGTTTTAAAGTGAAGGTCAGTCCTGATCCAGTCCAACACAGGCATAAAATTGTACACCACAGTGTCAATCCCGCACCGGCCCAGGTTTTGAAGCGATTTCCGGTAATTGGCAATCAACCGGTCACGGTCCGGCAATCCCGTTTTAATTCCTTCCGAAACCGGCAAACTCTCCACCACACTCCATCTCAATCCAAACGATTCGATGTGGTTCTGCAAATGACGGATCTCTTCAACCGGCCAAATTTCACCATTGGGAATATGATGAAGGGCGGTAACCACCCCTTCGATGCCCATTTGGCGCAGATCGGATAAAGTTACCGGATCCGCTGGCCCAAACCATCTCCATGTTTTCTCAAACGACATACGCTAACAATTTGTGAACCTTTCAACATTGAAGCCGAAGGCTCTCTACCCCGACCTTGACCTCAACCTGCCAGAGCGCAGCAAAGGCTTATGACCTTTTCTACACTCCGCTGTATGAACTGAATCCCCCGTCAATAGGAATCACCGCACCTGTGATAAAACTGGCTGCTTCTGAACAGAGGAAAATCACCGCTCCGTTCAGTTCTTCCATTCTTCCGAACCTCTTCATGGGTGTTTTACCAATTACCAGTAAGCTCCGCTGTGTATAAGATCCGTCGGGATTCAGCAACACATGGGTATTTTGCTTGCTGATGAAAAAACCCGGAGCAATACAATTAACCCTTACTTTTTCACTGAATTTCATGGCAAGTTCCATGGCCAGCCATTTGGTAAATATCTCAATGCCCGACTTGGCTACGGAATAACCCATTACCCGCGTCAAGGCCGAGAAAGTGGCCATAGAAGAAAGGTTAATGATGCTTCCGCTTCCGGAGAGCGCCATACTCTTCCCGAAAACCAGGTTGGGAAAGACCGTTCCGTTGAGGTTCAGATCCACCACCTTGCGGTAATCGTCAATATTCATATCGAAGACCGATTGGTCGACCGGAATGGTTGCTCCCGGGATATTGCCTCCTGCTGCATTCACCAGGATATCGATCTTCCCCCATTCTGAAAGAATTTTGTCGCTCGCTTCGTGGAGCTGGTTCATGTCCATTACATCGGCATTGACTGCCATGGCTTCCCCACCCATGGATCTCATTTTGTCGACCTGTAAATTGACATTCACCGGATCGCGGCCCAACACCGCCACCTTTGCCCCGTTTTTAACGAGACATTCCGATATGCTGCTTCCCAATGTGCCCGCACCACCGGTCACTACTGCCACTTTACCTTTGATATCAAACAAATTTCCCATAGTCGTATCCTTATCAGAATATAAATATACAATTAATGAGACAGAGACAACCTTCTGCCGGCAAATTTCCACGGGATAAAAAAAAGGAAACCGTCCCGGAATCCGGAACGGTTTCGTAAAAGGTAAGGGATCAAATAAGGTACTCTAATTTTTAAAGATCCTTCCGACTTGCCGGAATTCTCATGCTGACAGAAACCGTAACCCTATTTTTTGTACAACAATTTGCCGTTGTAGGTCTCTGTTCCAAGAGAAAGCTTGTAGAACAAGATCCCCGGAGTGGTAGAAGGCTCATATCCGATCCTTTGAAGGTTACCCTTTTCCACTGGCCTGTCAAGCAAGGTGGAGATTTTCTGACCCAGCATGTTGAAAATTTCCAAACGGGCATGGCCATCGCTTCCGGGTACAAATTCGAAGGTCACCCTGTCGGAAAATGGATTCGGATAAGCCTTAATTTCCATGGCTGCAGAAAGTTCCTTCACCGCCGATTTGGCCGTGATTTCCCCTTCACAACTGAACTTTTCATCCATGAATCCAACAAAAAGCCTGCATTCGTCGAAAGCATTGTTGATCATATCCACTGCTGAGGAAATATCTGAAAGTTTGACTTCCATTCCTCCGGCCATCATCGGCAGCACCACATTTTTGCCCAGTGCATCATTGGCCAGCCTGAAAAGTCCTGAAATGGTAACAGAATATCCGTTGGCAGCCAGATAACCGATCACATGCTGCGGCAACTGGTAATAGTCATAAGGATCGTAGCTCCTTACATACCCGATGATTGCCCCGAATTCATCGTATTGCGGAGTACACACCATGGCTACACCACCAGAACCCTCTTC
>CAYYJE010000183.1:0-3377 GCA_964472165.1 uncultured Prolixibacteraceae bacterium
ATTTCAGGTCTCCGGCCGGCCCCGGAGCGTATCAGTTCCGGTTTCAGAATATGCAGCCCAAACACTCCATTAACCTGGACGACCCGGGCATCATCTCCTACAAAAAGAAAAAGCTGAGCGGAGGACGCGAAAAGATCACGGTGATCAGAAAAGAGGTAAAACCCATGAGCAACACTGAGAATTTCAATTGGCAAATCGATCGTAAAGAGGATCTCGAAAAGATGAATGCCCCCCGCCGGGTAAGGGAACTTGACCTCAACCGGAAAGATCTTCCAAAACCTTCAGAAATGCAGGCGCCGGCCGAAAAGAAATAATTTACCGGGTCATCCTAACACAAAATGCGGCTTCCCCGGTGCGTTGAAGCCGCATTTTGCTCCCGGAGGAACAGCTCATTTCTGCCCAACGGCAGCGCCTACCTCAACCCCTTGTTCAGCATATAGTAAACTTCATTCCAGCGGAGTTCCTTCTTGAAATCGGAGATATTGGTATTTTCAGCGATCAGGAGGTATTCGATGTCGGCAATTTCGGCAAAGTCTTCCAGGAATTCCCTGTTGACCTGCTGGCTGAAGGCGGTATGATGGGCTCCTCCTGCCAGGATCCAGGCCGCAGCGCCGGTCTGGAGATCAGGCAATGGTTTCCACATGGCGCGGGCTACCGGAAGTTTCGGAAAATCGGCATCCGGAGTAACCACATCAATGGCATTGACGATCATGCGGAAACGGTTTCCCATATCGATGATTGATGTGTTTACAGCAGGTCCGTCAGGAACATTGAAAACCAGACGCGCAGGATCGGCTTTCCCTCCAATTCCCAAAGGATGGACTTCGAGCCTGGGTTTTGATTTGGCCGTGGAGGGACAGATTTCCAGCATATGGGCCCCCAGCACTTTCATTCCTGCAGGATCGAGATGGTAGGTATAATCTTCCATGAAGGAGGTCCCTCCCGGCAATCCGGCACCCATCACTTTGACGGCACGTACCAGCGCCGAATGTTTCCAGTCGCCTTCGGCACCAAAACCGTATCCCTGAGCCATCAGCCGCTGTACCGCCAGTCCCGGAAGCTGCTCCAATCCGTGAAGGTCTTCAAAGGTCGTGGTGAATGCGGTAAACCCTCCTGCTTCAAGGAACATTTTCATTCCCAACTCATACCGTGCCTGCACACGTACATTTTTGTGGTATTCTCCCCCGGGCTGCCCGGCTTTGTCTACATCATAAAGGGTCATGTACTCTTCCACCAAACGGGCTACATCAGCCTCCTCCACCTCTTTGATCGCCTTTACCAGGTCGCCGATGCCAAACCCGCTCACCGAAAAACCAAAACGGATCTGCGCTTCCACTTTATCACCCTCCGTAACAGCCACCTCCCGCATGTTGTCGCCAAAACGGGCCACTTTCCCATTCCTCCAGTCATGCCACGCCACTGCAACCCTTGCCCAGATGCCAACCCGGTCGCGAATTGTCTCATCTTTCCAATGACCTACCAGTACCTTCCGGTTTTTCCTCAACCTGCTGACAATAAATCCGAACTCCCTGCCGCCATGGGCCGACTGGTTCAAATTCATGAAATTCATGTCGATATCGGAATAGGGAATGTCACGGTTAAACTGGGTGTGAAGATGCAGCAAGGGCTTGTCAAGAATCCGCAACCCTGCAATCCACATTTTTGCAGGAGAAAAAGTATGCATCCATGTGATCACTCCCACACATGAAGGATTGGAATTGGCTTCAACACAAAGCTTCAGGATCGACTCCGAAGAAGTCAGTACCGGCTTGAAAACCACCTTCACGGGAATCTTCCCGCAATTGTTCAGACCGGCTGCAATCTCCGCCGAATCCTTATCGACCTGCAACAAGGTCTGCTCCCCGTACAAATCCTGACTGCCCGTGGCAAACCATACTTCAAGATTGGAAAATTTCTTCATGAGTCTGTAATTTGGTTTTGTGGTTAAAGATACAACAATTTAAAAGGTACGATTAACTTTTATCCTGTACCGGTACATTTTCCCGGATTATTTTCCAGGCTTTTTCGACATGGTCTTCCGTGGTATGGGTTTGGGCGATGCACAACCTCAGCACGACACGACCATTCAATTTGGTATGGGTAAAAAAGATTTCTCCCTGCCGGTTTATTTTCTGCATCAGGGTCATATTCTCCTCATCGGTTCCCCTGTAGCGAAAACAGACCAGGTTGAGCGGCGGGTCATCCACCAATTCAAATTCTCCGGAATCACGGACCCAGCCGGCAAACTTGCGGGCCATTTCCACATGGGCACGGATATGGTACTGCAGTCCTTCCACTCCGTAATGGCGGATGACGAACCAGAGTTTCAGGGAACGGAACCGCCGCCCCAGCTGGATATGCCAGTCGCGGTAATCAAACACTTCACCTGATTCGGAAGCCTGGTTCCGGAGATATTCCGGAAGAATGGAAAAGGTATTGACAAGGTGGCGGCGGTCGGCTACCCAAAAACAATCACAGTCGAAATTGGTGAACATCCACTTGTGGGGATTGAAGCAGAAGCTGTCGGCCAGTTCCAGTCCGTCGCTAAAATGGCGGAATTCGGGACAGAGGAGCGCTGCTCCGGCCATGGCTGCGTCGACATGGAGCCAGAGACCTTCGGATTTGCAAATCTCCCCGATTTCCCGCAACGGGTCCATCCCGTTTGAGGAGGTGGTTCCGATGGTGGCGCACACAAAGAAAGGTACAAATCCCGCTTCCCTGTCGAGAGTAATCTGTTGCTGCAAAAGCCCGGGCTGCATGGCATATTTCTCATCCACAGTGATTACCCGCAGGTTCTTGTCGCCAATGCCGGCAATCCTGATGGCCTTCTCCACCGAAGAGTGGGTTTGTGACGACACATAAGCCGTATAGTGTGCGGTGATGCCCGATTTGTTGGTCCCGAATGCCGAAGCCCTTTCACGGGCGGCCACCACGGCAGTCAGTGCTGCCGACGAAGCGGAATCCTGAATTACCCCTCCTCCTGTGGAGGTTACACGGAAAGCCGCCGGAAGGGCCAGTACTTCTGCAAGCCACTCCATAACCCGGGTCTCCAGTTCCGTGGCCGCCGGACTGGTAGCCCACAGCATCCCCTGAACCCCCAATCCTGAGGAGAGCATATCCCCTAAAATCGCCGGAAAGGAGGCATTGGCCGGGAAATAGGCGAAAAATCCCGGCGACTGCCAGTGGGTGATTCCCGGCATGATGATCCGTTCCACATCTTCCAGCATCCTGTCGAACGACTCTCCGGCCAATGGGGGTTTCTCTGGCAGCTTATGATAAGTCTCCCAGGGTTTTACCTGCGAAAGTACCGGATACTTTTCGATCGCTTCATAATAATCTGCAATAAAGTCGACCAGTTTTTTTCCCTCCTCCCTGAA
>CAYYJE010000184.1:0-1490 GCA_964472165.1 uncultured Prolixibacteraceae bacterium
ATATCGTATCCTGTTTTACCTGTCTGACGGTCAATCAACTTGATCAGGACCTTGCCGTCGCTGATGCTCATCTTTTTGAACTCCTCCTTGTAGCGGTCCATCAGTTGCTCTTCCACCTTGTTGATCAGTTTCCGCTTTTCCCGGTCAGTTTTCAGCCGTTCATACTCCGGTTCATACTGCGCCAGCAACTCGCTGGCTTTCCTCGCATACGGATACACTTTTTTCACCCGCTGAATCAGCCGGTAATACTGGCGCTCAAGACGGGGATTCCGGAACTCACGGCGCGGATAAACCCACACTTCCCTGATTTCCCGATGGATTACCGTATCGTTGCCAATGACGTACCCAATTCCCACCTTACTGGTATCCACCACCTGGCCCTTTAATCCCTGACTGAAAAGGAACAGAAAAAACAGTATGCCGACAGACTTTCTCACTTTTTTCATGCTTCGTGCAAAGGTAAAACGAAATCCTTAACCCTTCATTATACCTCTGCAAAGTTTGTATCTTTGCCTATGTTTCAAAAATCAGGCCATGACAGAAACTGTAAATATCCATGTAAGCTCTGAAACCGGTCCACTGGAGGCGGTCATCCTTCACCGTCCCGGACCGGAAGTGGAGAACATGACTCCTGCCAATGCCGAGAGGGCCCTGTACAGCGACATCCTTAACCTTTCAGTGGCTTCGGCTGAATACGACCAGCTGAAAGGGGTGCTTGACAAGGTTGCACTCACCTTTGAAGTGAGGGAACTCCTGACAGAAATCCTGGAAAATGAGGAGGTAAAAGAACAACTGGTAAAACGGATTTGCTGCAACGAGGAGATATGCCAGGCTGCGGACGCGCTTATGGATTTTCCTGCTGAAAAACTGGCCGGGCAACTTATCGAGGGGGTCCCCCTTGTCAAGGATAACCTGACCCGCTACCTGAGCAGCGAAAGATATTTGCTCAGACCTCTTCACAATCTGTTTTTCACCCGTGATATCGCCATGGCTGTCAATGACAGGGTGATGAGCGGCCGCATGGCCAACAGGGTGCGCGACAGAGAGTCACTGATCATGGAGGCCATCTTCACCCACCACTCCCTCTTCGGAGTTACTCCATGGACCCCCGTTACCCAGGACCTTCCCTCTGCGGCAACCTCCCGCATCACCATCGAAGGCGGGGATTTCCTCATTGCCCGTGAGGACATCTTCGTCATCGGCACGGGACTCCGCACCAGCACCCAGGGCATTGACTTTCTCATCAGCAAGATTTGCGAAACTACTTCCGAAACACGCCACATCATCGTCCAGGAGTTGCCGCGGTCACCTGAATCCTTCATTCACCTCGACATGATCTTCACCTTCCTCGACAAGGATGCCTGTATGGTGTACGAACCCATCGTCTTCGAACTTAACCGCTATAAAACCATCCACATCGAAACCGGCAATGGCAGAGTCAGGAAAATAGAACAGGAACCCAATATTCTGGCGGCGCTGAAGAAACTGGG
>CAYYJE010000184.1:1590-3365 GCA_964472165.1 uncultured Prolixibacteraceae bacterium
AACCTGGGTTATCGCATCTACGCTGTGGAGCAGGTCGAAAACAGCATTCCGCTTCCCTCCTTTTTTCCTGCCGCCGGGGAGAGAATAGCCCTGGTCTTTGGCAATGAGGTAAAGGGTGTACAGCAGGAGGTGATCGACAAATGCGACGGCGCCATTGAAATACCCCAGTATGGCACCAAACACTCCCTTAACGTCTCCGTCAGCGCCGGAATCGTCCTCTGGGACATTAGCCAAAAATTACGTCTCCCCTTCGGAACCTGAGCCAGACTCAGCCCTACCGGCCCGGAATCCACGCAAAAAAAAAGGGCTGCCCCGTAATCCGGAACAGCCCCTTCCCCGAAAACAGGTAAATTACTTCTATTCCACCCCTTTCATGATGAAATCCCTGAATTCTGCGGTATCGAAGGTCACCGCCAGCTGATGTTCTGTCCCGTCAGGTTCGATGATCACATGGAAAGGGATACTGTTGGAGTTGTACTTGCTGATCTGCAGATCGAGGTTCACCTTTCCGATCGTTTTGAGCAGTTTTCCATCGGCTCCGGTTTTCCAGTCCGCCTCGGCAAGAGCCGACCGGTCGTCGGTATATAACCCCACCACGACATACTTCTCGGAAAGCATACGCAACACTTCAGGATCGGTCCATACCGAATTCTCCATCTTCTTGCAGTTGGCACAGGCATGCCCCTTGAAAACCAGGAAAACCGGCTTTCCCTGCTCTTTGGCACAGGCCATTCCCTGGTCATAGTCAAAATAGCCGTTCAATCCGTGGGGGAGATGCAGCTTGTCGCCAAATTTCGCCGGTCCGCACAGCTGCTGCGGTGCCTGATTCCCCGGCTGCTGATGTCCTGCCACGGGAACTGCCGTGACCGTTGGCGGGGGGAGCAGCGCAGATATCGGCTTCAGCGGAGATCCCAGCAAGCCGGTAAAGAGATAAACCACAAAGGTGAAAGTGGCGATGGCCAGGAACAAGCGCCCCACACCCAGGTAAGGCATGTCACTGTCGTGTGAAAACCTGATCTTTCCCAGGAAGTACATCCCCAGCAGGAAAAACAGAACAATCCAGATGGCCAGGTAAACTTCCCGCGAAATGAGGTTGAAACCGTAAACCTGATCAATGTTGCTGAGGAACTTCATACCGAAGGCCAAAAGGATAAAGGCAAACACTACTTTGACCACATTCATCCAGCCTCCCGATTTGGGAAGTTTGCTGAGTGCGGAAGGGAAAATGGCCAACAGGGTGAAGGGAGTGGCAAAAGCCAGTCCGAAAAAGAACAAGCCCAACAGGGGACGCATGCCGCCACCCTGTACCGCTTCAATGATCAGCGCCCCGATGAAAGGACCTGTGCATGAAAAGGAGACAATCACGGTCGTCAGCGCCATGAAAAAGGCGCCAACAAGACCTCCCTTGTCGGCCTGTGCATCGGTTTTATTCACCAGGCTGCTGGGAAGCATAATCTCAAACAACCCGAAAAAGGAAAGGGCAAATATGAAAAAGAGGATGAAAAACAGCAGGTTGGGAATCCAGTGGGTACTCAGCAAGGCTCCCACATTGGGCCCGAAAATTCCGAAGGAGAAGAGCGCCCCGAGAAGGGTAAAAATGGCAACGATCGACAGGCCGAAAAAGATGGCGCTGCGGATGGCCTTTCCCCGGTTTTCACTTCCCCGCATGAAAAAAGAGACGGTCATTGGAATCATCGGGAAGACACAGGGCGTAAGGATAGCCGCCAGCCCTGCCAAAAGGGAAATCAGGATAAATACCCAAAGGGAACTGCCGC
>CAYYJE010000185.1:0-3347 GCA_964472165.1 uncultured Prolixibacteraceae bacterium
CCATCCTCTTTTAGTCTGCCATCTTTTCATCTAAAATCTTTTTATCTTTCTTTTATTTGTGAAAATGATTATATTATGATCTTTTATATGATTAAAATATAATCAAATGTTTTTGAATTGTCACAGTTATTTCAGTTTGTGTTACGGGACGCTGTCGGTGGAGAGGCTGGTGGAAGAGGCATCCCTTAAAGGGGTCAGCGCCATGGCGCTGACTGACATCAACAACTCTACGGGTATTCTGGACTTTGTAAGGGAGTGTACCCGGGCTGGGATTAAACCATTGGCGGGGATTGAATTCCGGAACGGGCAGGAAATGCTGTATGTGGGAATAGCGCGTAACAATGAGGGATTTTTTGAATTGAACGATTACCTGAGCCAGCATCTGATCGGGAAAAAAAACTTTCCGGCCATGCCTCCTTTCCTTCCCAATGTATGGTTTGTATTTCCATTTGGGAGCCGGAAACTGGAACAACTTAGTGAAAATGAGTTTTTGGGTGTCCGGATTTCCGATCTGGGGCGGTTGAGGGTTTTGTTTGCAAAGGATGCATTCCGGAAAATGGTGGCATGGTACCCGGTCACCTTCGGGGGGAGTGAGGATTATCTGCTTCATCGTCATCTCCGGGCAATTGACCACAACATCCTGCTGAGCAAACTTTCCAATTCCATGCTGGCATCGAGTGACGAACATTGTATTCCGGAATCCAGGTTGTCTGAGTGGTACGCCGACTTCCCGGAATTGCTTCAGAATACCCGGAGAATCCTAGATGAGGGCAGTATCAGTTTTGACTTCGGCTCTGTCAAGAATAAACAGACTTTCACCGGAAGCAGGTGTGACGACAAAGCCCTGCTGGAAAAGCTGGCGCTTGATGGCTGGAAATATCGCTATGGCACTGACCGCGAGGCCTTGCAGCGGGTAAGGCACGAGCTTGAAATTATTGATAAACTGGGTTTCTCCTCCTATTTCCTGATAACCTGGGATATTGTCCGTTATTCCATGGGGCGTGGTTTTTATCATGTGGGACGGGGGAGCGGCGCCAATAGCGTGGTGGCTTACTGCCTGCGGATCACAGATGTGGATCCCGTAGAACTTAATCTCTATTTTGAGCGGTTCATCAACCCGAAACGCTCTTCCCCCCCCGATTTCGACATTGACTTTTCCTGGAGGGAACGCGATGAAGTCCAGGATTACATTTTTAAGCGGTACGGTTCGAAATACACGGCATTGCTGGGTACCATCACCACCTTCCAGGGAAGGTCCACCCTGCGTGAATTGGGCAAGGTTTACGGCCTGCCCAAAAGTGAAATCGACATGCTGGTGAACGAGCCAGAAAACAACCTCAATGAGAATGAACTTACCCGGAGAATGTTCCGTATCGGCGCCATGATGGACAATTTCCCCAATAACAGGAGTATTCATGCCGGGGGAATCCTGATTTCCGAGAAACCCATCAATTACTATACGGCGCTGGATATGCCCCCAAAGGGGTTCCAGACCACCCAGTGGGACATGTATGTGGCCGAATCGATTGGTTTTGAAAAGATTGATATCCTGAGCCAGCGCGGAATAGGCCATATCAGGGAGAGTGTGGAGATCATCCGGCGGAACTGCGGACAGGAGATTGACATCCACCAGGTGCAAAATTTCAAAACCGATGAACAGGTGAGGAAGCAACTGAAATCTGGTGAAACCATCGGCTGTTTTTATATCGAGAGTCCGGCCATGAGGGGATTGCTGAAGAAGCTTCGGTGCGACAATTACATATCCCTGGTGGCGGCCAGTTCAATCATCCGCCCGGGTGTAGCCAAAAGCGGCATGATGCGCGAATATATCCAGCGCTTTCACCATCCTGAAAAAATCAATTACCTCCATCCCGTGATGAAGGAGCAGTTAGAGGAGACCTACGGGGTGATGGTTTATCAGGAGGATGTGCTGAAGGTGTGCCACCATTTTGCCGGTCTGGATCTGGCCGATGCCGATGTGCTTCGCAGGGCCATGAGTGGCAAATACCGTTCGAAAGCAGAGTTCCAGAAAATTGTGGAGAAATTTCACGACAACTGTGATCAGAAAGGATACCCCAAAGCGCTGACTGCCGAAGTCTGGCGGCAGATCGAGAGCTTCGCCGGATACTCCTTTTCAAAGGCTCACTCCGCATCTTACGCGGTAGAGAGTTTTCAGAGCCTCTACCTGAAGTCCCGCTATCCGTTGGAGTTTATGGTGGCAGTGATGAACAACTTCGGAGGCTTCTACCAGACCTGGGTATACGTAAACGAAGCGCGGCGCTGCGGTGCCCGGATTGAGCTTCCCTGCGTGAACCACAGTGAAATGCTCAACACCATTTCCGGGAAAACCATATTCCTGGGGTGGATTCTCCTGAGTGGTCTGGAAGAAAAAACCGCAAATCTGATCGTGGAAGAGCGCCGGCGGTTCGGAAACTACCGCTCATTAGACGATTTCATCACCCGGGTGCCGCTTCCCAGGGAACAGATGACCCTGCTGACCAGAATCGGTGCTTTCCGCTTTACCGGCAAACCCAAAGCACGGATTTTGTGGGAAATCCACATGCTGCTTGCCCACAAACGGACAATCAGGGTACAGCAACAGCTGTTCGACCTGAAGAAAAAGACCTTCGAACTTCCTCAGTTTGAAGAAAACTCCCTTGAAGCGGTATACGATGAGATCGAATTGTTGGGATTCCCTGTCACCATGACTTTTTTCCACATGCTGCAAACCCGGTGGAGAAGCTCCATTCATGCCAATAACCTCACGGAATTTGAAGGGAAAGTTGTGAAACTTCTGGGATTGCTGGTCAATCTCAAATATGTCCGTACCACAAAGGCAGAAATCATGCATTTCGGCTGCTTCCTCGATCAATTCGGTGAGTTTTTTGATACCGTCCACTTTCCCGATTCACTGAAAGCGTACCCCTTCAAGGGGAAAGGGGTATATCTGCTGCTGGGCAGGGTAACCACCGAGTTTGGTCATCCCTCCCTCGAAATTCAGAAGATGGCCAAGATGCCGCTGCAGGGCGATCCGAGAGAGAAGTGAAAAACAGGTCGAGGTCAAAAGCCTTCGCTTCGCTACGGCAGGTCGAGGTTGAGGTAAAGAAAAAAAAATCAAAGGTTCCAGGGCTACGCCGTTCCAGGATTCCAGGCCTGCGGCGTTCAAAAGCCCTTCGGGCCGTTCAACGGTTGTTCAATATTGTTCAAGGGTTACCGTTAGATTCGAATACGATTGAATGATGGCCGGCGGCCCAATTACAATGATGACACCGCAGGAAAATGACTAAATCCGTGTAAATCCGTCGCATTCGCGTCATCCGTGTGCTCTTTTGCGTCTTTGTGTCTCA
>CAYYJE010000186.1:0-3327 GCA_964472165.1 uncultured Prolixibacteraceae bacterium
TTCAGGCTTTGCAGGCGGATGGCGAGAACTCCAAGGAGTACCATTTCATTGAAGGGACCGGAATATCCGAAGTGGGAGGTTCCTTCAACCCTGTTTTCAGGCGATTCTTTGCAAGCCCTGATCCAGTCCTGTTCGTGCGGGCCGTCGACATAGCCCACAGCACCGGGGATTCTGCGCAGGTAAGGCTTAACTGCGGGGATTCTTCCGGAAAGCAGGCGGGCGTTGAATCCGCCGCACGAAGTAATCAGGGTGTCTTTGGAACCTACAAAGATCAATCCTCCCAACTCGTCGGCCATCAGGTCTTCCCCTTCCGGGAGCAGATCGGGTCTCCGGGGCAGAATTCCCCCGTCGTACCAGTATACCTTCACTGCCGGCATTTTTTGTTTTCCCACATTTTCCCGGGCGGGGAATTCAAATTCGACGGTTTCAGCCTGTGGAGCGCTATCCGTATTGAACTGTGTGGAACTTCCGTGGACTTCGACGGGATATCCCAGCCTGAGGGCCTGGTAAACAGGATCGAGTACATGACAGGCCATGTCACCGAAGGCGCCTGTGCCGAAATCCCACCAGCCTCTCCAGTTCCAGGGCGTGTAAATTTCATGGTAGGGGCGCATGGGTGCCGGACCAATGAAGAGATCCCAGTTGAGTGTGTCGGGCACCCACATGCCTGGCTCGGGGCGGTTAAGTCCCTGCGGCCATATCGGACGGTCGGTCCAGGCATGTACTTCTTTTACATCCCCGATCTCTCCGTTCCAGATCCACTCACAAACCTGGCGTACACCATCACCCGAATTTCCCTGGTTTCCCATCTGGGTGGCCACTTTGTGCTTTGCGGCCAAACGGGTCAGCAACCTCGATTCATACACCGAATGGGTGAGGGGTTTCTGGCAATAGACATGCTTCCCCATGGAAAGGGCAGTGGCGGCAATGATGGCATGGGTATGGTCGGCAGTGGCCACCATCACCGCATCAACGGAGTCACCCATTTCATCGAACAATTTCCGCCAATCCTGGTAACGTTTGGCTCCCGGAAAATGCTCAAAACACTTGCCGGCATATTTCCAGTCCACATCGCAAAGCGCGGTGATATTTTCGGTACTCATGCCTCTCAGGTTGGGAAAGCCTTTGCCCCCGATCCCGATTCCGGCAATATTGAGCTTGTCACTGGGAGCCCGGTGCCCCAGGCCGCTGACGGCAAGGGAGGGAACCACCGAAAAACCCGCTGCGGCCACTGCCGTTTTCTTCAGAAAATCACGTCTTGAATCCACCATTTTTCAGATTATTATGATTTTGCGGAAGCCAGTTCCTTAAGTTTGATATTTCTGTACCATACTTTGGTGCCGTGGTTTTGCAGCGAGATGTGTCCCTCATCGTACTTTCCGTAATCGGGATATTGCGCCCATTTGCCGCTGTTGCGGAGCTTCATCCACTCATCCGAATATTTTTCATATTCGACAATGACCTCCCCGTTCATAATGTGAGTTACCTTGTTGCCGTCAACGACGAGTAAAATCCGGTTCCATTCCCCTACAGGTTTAAAGGGTTTCACGAGGGGAGGGTACATGGCGTAATTTGCCCCGCAGATCTGCCAGTCGGCCAGGGAATCAGGCCAGTTTTCGTGGTCAATAACCTGAAATTCAGGACCTGTTTCGTATGGGAACTGATATTTTGAGTTTTCTTCTACCTGGAAGATAATACCGCTGTTGGCGGCTTCCGTAAGTTTAAATTCTGCAGTAAAGGCGAAATTTATGTATTTTTTGTCGGTGATGATATCCTGGCTTTCTGCTCCTCCCACGGTGGTCATTGTAAGCGATTGGTCTTCAATGTTCCAGCAGTCAGGAATTGTATCCATGTTGTAGCCGTGCCATCCGGCAAAACTTTGGCCATCGAACAGAATTTCCCAATTTCCATTCTTTTCCTTATCCGTCAAGGTATTGGCGGATGCACTTTCATCCAGTTCTGCATAAAGAGATAGCGGAGTCTGTTTCTCTTCATTTGTACACGAAAACATCAAAACTGCCATAAGCAGAAATGAAATAAGGTAGCTTGTTTTTTTCATTTTTCTTTGGTTCTTATGTTAAAAATTAGTTAATCGAAGGCCTGTCGCCACATGGCATAAAGGTAAGAAACCTTACATGGAAAAAAAAGCTCAAAAAAAAAGTTTTACAGTACAACTGCAAAACTTTTTTGTGCCCAGAACAAGACTCGAACTTGCACACCCTTGCGAGCACCAGCCCCTCAAGCTGGCGTGTCTACCAATTTCACCATCTGGGCTTTTCAGCGGGGCAAAAATAATAAATTTTCCGAACGAAAAACCAGTTGCTCCGCAAAATAATCCACTTTTTAAGGCATGGGTGGAAATCAGTAACTTAGGCTAGTCCAGCTCGAACTCTTCTCCCTGGGAAGGGATCTCCACGTTGGTATAGCCTGCCTTTTCCATTTCGTTCCTGTAGAACTCCTGGGCTTCGGTATCTCCATGGACCAGGAAGACCTTTTTAAGTTTTTCCTTGTCCTGGCAGCTGAGGTAGTCCAGCATCTCGAGGTAATCGCCATGGCCCGAGAAGGCTTCGATCCGCTCAATGTCCGCATTGACTTCGTGATGTTCCCCGAAAATGGAAATAACCCTGTCGCCGCGGAGGATTCTGGCTCCCAGCGTGATGGGTGAACAGTAGCCCACGGCCAGCACGGTATTCCGGGGATCGGAAATGTTATTGGCCAGGTGATGCTTGATGCGTCCGGCCTCCATCATCCCCGATGCAGAGATGATCACGCAGGGTTTTTTGTATTTGTTGATTTTCTTGGAATCCTGAACCTTGGTAATGTATTTCAGGGATTTGAATCCAAAGGGATCGGGATCATTTTCCAGAACCTGCTGAACATCCTCGTTCAGATTGTCGAGATGCATTCTGAAGATTTCGGTGGCGTTCACTGCCAGGGGGCTGTCGACAAAAATGGCCACTTTGGGCAATTCTCCGGAATTGAAAAACTTGTTGAGGGAATAAACCACTTCCTGGGTTCTGCCAATGGCAAAACTGGGAATGATCAGCTTTCCTTTCTTGTCGACGCAGGTTCTTTTAAGTACCTTCAGGAGTTCTCCCTCAGCTTCCTGCATCCGGGGATGAAGACGATTGCCGTAAGTCGACTCCGTAATCAGGTAGTCGCACTGCGTAAAAGGCTCAGGCGACTTCAGAATACGGCTCGAAGGTCGGCCGATGTCGCCGGTATATCCGATCTTGTAGGTTTTCCCGTTTTCCAAGACCTCCAGGGATACTGCACTGCTGCCCAGCATATGTCCCGTATTGTGGAATTTCACCCTGATGTTGTTGT
>CAYYJE010000187.1:0-3302 GCA_964472165.1 uncultured Prolixibacteraceae bacterium
GGTGATCCGGTGATTCTGTGATCCTGTGATGCTGTGATCCGGTGATCCGGCGGTTCTATAAACTCAGTATTTCAAACAACCTTGGAGGGGTTAAGGCTATATCGTCACCCTCCGGCTGCACCGGAGGTTACTGAACTTCAACCCCTCCGGGGTTCCCGCCATTAATCTTAACCTTAGCCTCAACCTCAACCTTCGTCTTATTTTGGTTCTTGACCTCGACCCATTTAACGATTTACTGATTTGACGATTTGTCGGGTTTCAAATAAATCAATATATCAACAAATCGACAAGTGATATCCTTAACCTTAGTCTCAACCTTAACCTCAATTTATAAATACACCCTTACGATATAGTAAATCCCCACCCCGATAAAAAGGATGGCCACGATCCGGCGGAACCAGATTTCAAAGGTTTTCACCTTGTTGTAGACCGATCCGATCCCCGAAACAGTATAAGCCAAAATCCAGGCAAAAACGATGACGGGAATCCCGGTGGCAATGGCAAAAATGAGGGGCAGGTACAATCCCGACGCGCTCGAGACCGTAAGTGGAATGAGCATACCGAAGTATAGCACACCGCTATAGGGACAAAACGCGAGGGCAAAGATGATTCCCAGCAATATGGCATCCCAGACTCCCCATTTCTTCTTTTCCTGCATTCTGGAAGACAGTCCGCTGAGACCCGGAAAATTTATTTTGATGACATCCAGCATAAACAATCCAATGAGCAGCAAAAGCGGACCGATGATCATTTCACCGTATTTCTGGAAAACACCCGAAAATTTAAACTGGTCGACCCCGAAGAAGATGATCAGGGCGATTGCGGTATAGCTGATGGCACGTCCCAGTGTGTACATCACCCCGTTCAGGAACACCCGGTTGCGGTTTTCAATATCCTTGCTGATGAACCCTACCGCAGTGATGTTGGTGGCCAGCGGGCAGGGGCTGATGGCCGTCATCAATCCCAAAACCAGGGCGGTCACCCATGGAAGGGAACTGTTTTCCAATAATCCGGTTAAAAACTCCATAGCCTATTTCAACAACTCCTGCACCTTCTCCTGAATGACCTTTTTGTACTTCTCCGGATTGGTCACGGCATAGAGAAAAGCTTCGTTGGTGAGGTTGATCTGCTTCTTTCCTTTGGCGATCATCAGGGTTTGACCCGAGACCCCCAGTTTTTCGGCCAGCTCCTCCCCCTCTTTTTCATTCAGGTTGGCGGCGGTGAAAGTCAGCGTTCCGTTTTTCCACATCTCAGGATAGAGATCCTTCAGGTTTTCCTTTGCACGTTCCTCCACAGTACGACAGGTCATACAACGGGAGGTGAAATGAAAGTAATAGGCTTCAATTTTGTCCGTTGAATTCTTCACCTGGTTTACAGAAGATGCCTTTTCTTTCGTGCCGCTTTGTGCCTGACAATTCCAGAAGGTTACAACAAGTGCAACCATACTTATCAATCTGATCACTTTCATACCTAAACCCATTATTGATTTTTTGAAAGCAATGCTTTAACTTCCGCCAATGAAGGCAAGCGACCGCTTAGCACAACTTTACCATCAATTACCAACCCTGGCGTGTGGAGAATCCCGTAGGTCATAATCTTCATGATATCTTCCACCTTGGAGATTTCGGCATCAATTCCCAACTCAGCCACGGCATCCCTGGTGGTTTTTTCCAGTGTTTTACATTTGGGACATCCTGTCCCGAGAATTTTGATTTCCATTGTATTAAATTTCTGATTCCTGATTATTTATTTATTATTTCTTATTTTTCTATTTCGTAAATCTTCGAAATATCAGGTGAAAATTTTTATCGTTTAAAGAACGCAGCAAACAGCATTTTGGCTTCCTCCCAGTTCTCCCGGTTGATGCAGTATTTGATAAATGGCGGATTGATTTCTCCCTGGATAAGGCCGGCATCCTTCAGCACCCTAAGGTGCTCAGAGAGCGTGGAACGGGCAATGGGAAGTTCCTCAGCCATATCACCACTGTAACAGCACTTGTCCAGGTTGTTGGCCAGGAAATCAAGGATAAACACCCGCACGGGATTTGAGAGTGCTTTGGAATAACGGGCCAGCTTCTCCTGATCCCCGGTGTAATATTTTCTCTTGGGTCCCATCAACAGGTATTTCGTATTTTTACGAATCAAATATACATGATTTTATAATCAGGCAAAAAAAAAGTTGATTTTTTTCAATCCCGAAAGGAATAATCAGGAATCAGCATGATGAATATCACACATTCCCGGTATTCCCCGGGTCAAAAATTAAAAAGACCCTTTCTTTTTGTGCCTTGCTTGTACAAAACGATGTGTACATTCTCCACAGTAATCATACACCCGTATCGCAGTTTTTCAAACCATGGAACAATCCGTTCAAGAAACAGGTCTATCCTCTCAGATTCATCCACAATTTCAATGACAACAGGTAATTTTTCAGTAAACTCCCAAAATCTCACGGAACGGACAACACTGCTGGAGCCATACCCCATGGCTCCTTTCAACACGGTAGCTCCGGAAAGTCCATAACGTTTCGCAGCATACACCACCATCTCATGGAGGGGAGTATGTTTAAATTTATCGGTATTGCTGATAAATATCCTCAACAGTTTTGCTTCACCAGAATTTTCCATATTACAATAATTTGGTGACAAGGTTTCCGAACCAGGTTGCGATCAGACAAAAGAAGAGACTCAAACTGATGTAAAGGGCAACAAGGAAGAAGCTGCCATCCCTGAGCATGGCGATATTTTCACCGGAGAAAGTAGAGAAAGTTGTGAAACCACCGCAAAAGCCCACTGTGAGAAACATCCTCCATTCAGTGTTCAGGAGATTTCCTCTTTCTGAGAGGCCATAAAAAAGGCCGATCAGAAAGCATCCCAGAATATTAACGATGAAAGTGCCATAAGGAAAGGAAGAATTTACGCTTTCCTGAATTAAACGGGAGGCTATAAACCGGGAAACGCCGCCTGCAAAACTCCCTGCTCCTACCATTAAAATCAATTTCAACATCAGACGTCAGTATGAGTAAATAATTACCAACAAAAGCAGGAGTTATCAGCTCACGGGAGCGGTTAAAGGCTAACCCCATAGCCTGGTTTCAAAGGTATAAATTTTGTTGACTTCCCGGCCATCTGGCAACATTTCGGCGGTAAAGGGGGGAGACTCCGCCACCAACCTCAATCTGGTCTTTGTGCGGTTCAAATTTAGTTTCTGATATCGATGGAAATTCCTGTGATCCAAGAATGCGCCCGCCGGAATTCAGGTGACTTTAAACAGGTTTTTGATTACCGCCTCATTGACAGGATT
>CAYYJE010000188.1:0-3266 GCA_964472165.1 uncultured Prolixibacteraceae bacterium
GCAGCGATGTACTGTTCCACACTTCCGGCGTTGCATCCCGGGGCGTTGGTCCACGAAATGCCTGCTGCCTCACAATAAGCCGTATCGATGTGGTCGAAGCCGATGGTGGCCGTGGCGATGAATTTCACCGCCGATCCCGACAGAAGGGCTTCGTTGCATAGGGTACGCGTTCGTGTGATCAGCGCATCGGCATCACGCACCGTCTCCGGAGTGGTCCTGCTCCCCGGAAGGTAAACCACTTCGGCCACCGGCTCAAAAACACCCCTGATATAGGGGATCTTGTCATCAATAATAATTTTCATGGTAAAATGCTATTTTTTAACCACATAAGACACATAAGATCACAAAAATTAATATCCTGAAGGAAGTGACTGATATAGGTCAGTAACAAACGTTTTTTTACCCTCATGGGAAATATTTGGACTGTTAAAATTAATAAGGACACCCTTAGGTTTTTTAAGCAGTTTTAGGTATGTCAGTAACTGAGCCTCATGAATTGGCATAATAGTTTCAACAGCTTTTAGCTCAACGATTACCAGTTCATTGACCAACAAATCGAGACGCAATTCACAATCCAATGTCAGCCCATGAAATTGTAAAGGGATTTTCAACTGACGTTGAACTTCAAAGCCGTTCAGTTGCAACAAATGAACCATACATTTCTCATAAATACTTTCAAGTAATCCTGGGCCTAATTCTCTGTGAATTTCAATTGCGAATCCTATGATATCGTAGGTCAGATCATTTAAGTATTTCTGTGTCAACATTCTGTGTGGTTTTGTGTCTTATGTGTTTAACGCAGATAGTAATCCCGCACGACTTCTTCCAAAACACGGGAGGTGCGGGCAGCGGATTCCCCGGTACTCACACATTCCCCTTCTCCCCGGAGGGCGCTGACCACCTGGCTGATCAGGTTAAACTGGATATTTTCAGGATTCTGGAACCGGAACCTGTGAATTCCTTCCCGGTTTTCCAGGACCACTTCGCCATGCTGAAAACTGGAAAAGGTTATTTTTCCGCCATCCCCGATAATTTCGACAAGGTCGGATTCCGCAGTTTTATGAACCACAAAGCACCAGCTTCCTGTGCCTGTGATCCCATTTTGGAAACGGAAGCTGCAACTCACGGTATCCTCAGCAGGATAAAGCCCTGCCCGGTTGACGGCCATTCCCTTCACCACGGTCACCGGTCCAAACAGAAAATCCAAATAGTCAAACTGGTGGGAAGCCAGGTCATAAAAATAACCGGCACCGGAGATTTCAGGGAACACATGCCAGCTCATCAGGGAAGGATCCAGGTCCTTTTCCCTTGCCTGTTTGTAAAGCCTGAGGTTTACGGTCATCACTCTGCCGATGGCTCCTTCCCCGATCAGTTCCTTAACCTTTAGAAAAGCAGGAAGTGACCTCCGGTAATAAGCTACAAACAAGGGCATTCCGGTTTCCTCCGATACTCTGATCATCTCCCGGCATTGCTGATAATTGAGCGCCATGGGCTTTTCCACGTAGACCGGTTTTCCGGCCTGCATGGCCCGGATCGCAAAGGATGCATGGGAGGAGGGGGGAGTGGCCACGTAAATGGCGTTGACCTCCGGATCGTTAATCAACTCCCCGGCATCCCTGTACCAGCGTGGCACATGATGACGCCTGGCATAATCCTCCGCTTTGGCTGAATCGCGGCGCATAATGGCCACCAACCGCGATTGCGGCACCTTATTGAAGGCGGGAGCGCTCTTCAACTCGGTGACACTGCCGGCCCCTATCATGCCCCATCTTATTTCAGTCGTCATTTCTCGCATCTTTGGCGGTTTAACCGGTGATCAGTAACCGGTAATGCGTAACCGGTCAAGGGTGTTAAAACCGAATACTGAATACCGTTTACCGATTACTCTTTCCATTCAGTAGGGTCACATTTTGAAACGGTCACGGAAGGCCCAGAGGCCCAGTGCCGGATTGGAGATATAAAAGATCTCCTCGCCGTTGGGCAGGGTGTTGTAGCCGTCTTTCAGTACTTCGGGATTGTAGCTGGCCACCATTTTGTCGTAGTCGGCCCATTGGAATCCGACGCTTTCGATCTCTTCGCGGGTCAGGTTTTCCTTTCCCTTGCCCGGACAGTAGGTGATGGAGAAGCGGCCTTCGGAAGATCCGTGAATCAGGTGGGCGGCAGCTCCCAGGTTGTTCTGCAGCTCTTCGTTCTCCGCTGTGACCTTCAGGGTGTGGGGAGTTCCGAAATAGCCATATTTACGGATAAGGCGGTCTATTTCCTTGTCCTCCCCGAATTCCTTCAATGCAGGGGCCAGTACGATCAGTTCACCGCCATCGGCCAGGGCCATGCGGGTCCTGTATATGCTTTTGTTGCCCAGCCAGGTGCTTTTAAATTCGCTGGGGTCGAGCCATACCACCACTTTTTGCAGCGGTTTCTCCACCATTTCAAAGTTGACTTCCAGGGAGAGGCGCGCTGCCTTGTCAAACACTTCAAAGTCGTCTCCGATAAACAGCCCGTAGGTTTGTAGTTTTCCCTGCTTGTTTACTCCCACAACCGTCTGGATGTACACAATTGGAAGGTGGGAAGCGAAATGCTCCGAGGCGTAGTTGAAAATTTTCCGGACTGGAGTATCCGCCCTGCCCATCATCTTCTCCATACCATAAGCAGCCCCGATGAAGTGGCTTTTGTTGATTCCTTCAGCGCCACCGGTACCTACAAAGATGTTTTTATTGTAATTGGCCATTCCTACCACTTCATGAGGAACAACCTGCCCGATCGAAAGGATCAGGTCATAGCCGCCTTCCACCAGCAATCTGTTGACCTGTGCAGGCCAGGGATAATCCACAGCGCCCTCTGAAACCTCCTTCACAAATTCACCGGGTACATAGCCAAGGGTGACCACATCGTTCCGCCAGTCGTGGTCACGGAACAGGCTACGCGGAGTTTTTCCGAACATGTGACTGATCTGTGGGCCGGTCATGGGTGAATGCGTACCCAGCGCCGGCAAAATGTCGGTAAGTTTATACCCGAAGTATTCCCAGCTCATCTCCGTGAGTTCCCCGGCACGGCTGGGCAACCGGGTATAGTCGGGAGGTATGGCAAGGACTTTCTCTTTGGCGCCCATTTTCCCAAAAGCCTGGTAAAGGCCGTTTCTTAAGTCGTCAGCCGTCATATTGCTGCTTGTCGACCCGCTTTCAAAATATATCATCTTTCTATTTATTGTGATTCAGTGATTCAGTGATCCGGTGATTCAGTGATCCGGTGATTCAGTGATCCGGTGATTC
>CAYYJE010000189.1:0-3151 GCA_964472165.1 uncultured Prolixibacteraceae bacterium
GAATTCATATAGATCACTGAATTCCATGTCGACCAGCTCGGGGATGGTCCGGCCGTTGACCTTCACACTCCGGGCCTTTTCGTTGATTCGTGAGCCGCCGCACTCCTCGCAGTCGGCATCCCTGAAATAGCGCTGGTAGGCATCCTTCCGCTCCTCCGTCAACTCTTCCTGCGCCTTGTTCAGGTAAATCCGCTCCAGCTTCCGGGCGATGCCCTCGAAATTCTTGGAATAAGTGCCCGCCCCGTGTTTCTTCTCGATCGGTATGGCCTTGGCATACAAAAAGTCGTGCAGCTCCTTTTCCGTGAAATCCCTGATCTTCTTGTCCACATCAAAAATCTCCGCCGCCACCATCTCCCGCCAGTTCCATCCGCCCACCTTGTGGTCGGGATGGTCGATGGCACCTTCCCTGATCGTCTTCTCCGGGTCGAGGAGCATGCTGACATCGACCCTGATCTGTTTCCCCAGTCCCTTGCAATGAGGACACATACCCGACGGGTGGTTAAAACCGAAGAAAAAGGAGGGGCCGATCCACTGGTCGCCGCACCGCGAAAAGAGAAGCCTCAGATAGGTATACAACTCGGTGGCGGTACCCACCGTACTCCTGAGGGTCGTCCCCATCCGCTTCTGGTCGATCACGATGGCGGTCGAGATGTTCCGGATCTCGTCCATTGGGGGTTTCGACAACTTGGGCATCCTGGCCCTGGCAAACGAGGAGAAGGTCTCGATCAACTGCCGTTGCGATTCCGTGTAGAGCGTGTTGAAGACCAGCGACGATTTTCCCGATCCCGACACTCCCGTGAACACCACCACCTTGTTCCGGGGGATCTCCACCGAGATGTGCTTCAGGTTGTGGGTGTAGGCATTTCTGATAATTACCGGACTCTTTTCCATTTTTTAATCAGAAGTTGAGTTGGAAAAAAACAAGTTCATTTTATCTTACGGATTCAGCAACTGTGGCATATACAAGCATCAGAACAGTAGCCAGGTTTATCGTAAAGATCAGAGCGTATTCCTTCCATTGTTCTTTCTTTACCAGTTTGACCAAACTGAAGAAAAAACTGAACAGCAACACCAGAAGAAAAGGAATGGTCAGCAGTTCCACAAAAAACTGCAAAAAACCTGCATGTTCCACAGGGAAATAAGAATTGTACACCAGGAAGAAAAAATAAAGCATCAGGATGATCCCTGTAACCAAAAGCCATTTTCTGAAATTGAATGAAGCTTTCATAGTGACATATTTATGCGCCTACAGGCTTATTAAAGGGATTGATTTGTAACTGACCTCCAATTGCTGCAATCATATCTGAATCATCTCCTTCCGCCAATACAGCATTAAGATATTCTGCAATCATTTCGTTACTATCCAGGTAATCTGTTATGTCAAATTTTGTTGTTTCCATATCACAGTTTTTCCGATCCACTGTAAAGATACTAAATTGCATTCCTGAAAATTTTCTGCACCTGCTTTCTATGCCTGATCAAAAAAATCAGAGAACCATTAATTGCTTCATAACAACTTAGGGCTTTCACCCGAGCAGGCCACTTTGTCTTGCCGGCTTTATAAATTGGTAATCCTTACCTCATAATCTCTGATTTCAAGCAACCGACCGCGAAATTCCAGTTTCTTGTTTTTGATCAATTCTTTCAAACGCCAATTCAAGAAACTGTCCCCAATTGAAAAATCAATATCCATAAGTGTCTGACCAATCACTCTTGCAGCTTTTTGATACCCTTCCATGCACTTTGAAAGCAAAAAACTGTCAAAATAAGACGCTGGCTTATGGCAAATTGTACCATCCTTATCAAGTACCCTCAAAAGTGAACTTTCCGATCTAACATCTTCCCATACTTTGACCCATTTTTCTAAATCAGCTGAATTTTGCAATTTAAAATGCTTTACTACCTCTTTGATTTGAGAAGAAGCTGTTTGCAACAAGGATTTAGGTGAGACCAATTCTCCATTTACATTTAGAACCTCCACACTGGAGAAATCTAAAACAAAAATTCTCTTTTCCGGATTATTTAAACTATTCAGAAATCTTGCTGTACTTATCACTTCAGAAGCATCACAACCTGTCCAGATAAATATATCATTATACTGATCTGCTACTTCTGATATATTTGATATTGTGGTGATATCCTTTTCCACATCTGTGAGAATCCCTTCGTTAAATATTGAATCACCAAAAGTTTTTTCCAACCAATTTTTTCGGGTTTCTATACCATGGCTTGTCGTCAGATCACAAATTGGACCCATACTCAGGTTATCCACAAGCTTACACAATACGATATCATCCGGTTCGAAGAGTGCACTGTCCAGTAATGTTCTGTCTGCAAAACGAAATACGATATGCAAGTCCTTTTTTATTAAACTCATATCTGATGCATTTTTACTAATTCACTCTGGTTTAACAAAGTGAAGCTGTCTTTTGATGAAGCCGGCAATTTCGAGCATGGCCACTTCGGCTTCGGGGAACATGGGCGCCAGAAGGGGATAGCAGTGGATCATTCCCTCCCCGGGCCGGAATTGTACGTCGACGCCCGCCTCCTTTGCCCTGAGGGAAAACTGTTCGCCGTCGTCGAACAACTCATCGTCCACTGCCGAATTGATGAACAGGGGAGGCAACCCCTTCAAATCGCCGAACAACGGGGAGATCAGGGGATCGGAGGGGTCGTGGCTTCCCGCATAATGGCGGCTGAACACGGTCCAGGAGTTCAATGGGGCGGGGGAGACCTTGTTTTTGGTCCTGTAGGATTCCCCGGAGCAGGTCAGGTCTGTCCATGGGGAAATGGCGACACCCGCCACCGGCATCGGCAGATTTCGCTCCTTCAGGGCCAGCAGGGTGGCCAGACAAAGTCCGCCGCCGGCCGATTCTCCCGCCATCACGATATTCTCCGGCCTAAAGCCTGAATCAAGCAACCATCGGTACACGGCCACGGAATCTTCCAGGGCTGCGGGAAAGGGATGCTCAGGCGCCAACCGGTATTCATACAGCAAATGGGAAATCCCGGAATATCGGGCAAGCTTAGCCACAACACTCCGGTGGTCGCTGCAGGAACCCGACACATACCCCCCGCCGTGAACGTACAGTACAACCTTCTCCCGGTCGGCCCCGGCAGGAATCAGCCATTCGGCAACCATCCCCGCGGC
>CAYYJE010000190.1:0-3134 GCA_964472165.1 uncultured Prolixibacteraceae bacterium
AGTGCAGAAAAGGATCAATGGGCGGATCCCAAAGGAGAATACCTTTCAGGGCATTATGCTTCACCCGTCTATGCGCTGTATGGGCTGGAAGCTCTCCCTTCCCCGGTAATGCCTCTCCTGCATCAACCGGTTATGAACCAGACCGGCTACCATATCCGTGAAGGTGAACATAACATTAAAGATTACGATTGGCAGCAATACATCAGGTTTGCGAACAAACATTTTTATGGAAAATAGTTTTCCTCAACCGGTAAACCGGGGAAAAGCGTAAATTGCACCCTTAAATTTGAATTAACTATGAAAGAACATCACTTTTTAGCCTTTGACCTGGGAGCATCAAGCGGAAGGGCCCTGTTGGGCAGCCTGGTGAACAACAAGCTCAACATCACAGAGATTCACAGGTTCAACAACCAGATGATGCTGATCCACGGACATTACTTCTGGAACATCTTTTCACTTTTTGAGGAGTTAAAGACCGGTTTGTCGAAATGCATCCGTGAATTTCACATACAACCTGAATCAATAGGGATTGATACCTGGGGTGTCGACTACGCACTGGTTACTGCCGACGGCCATGTGGCCGGACTCCCCTTTGCCTACCGCGACGGACGGACAAATACCAGCATGGAAGAATTCTTCAGGCTGATGCCGGAAAAGGAAACCTACGAATTGTCGGGGATCCAGTTTATGCAATTTAACACCCTTTTCCAGCTTTTTTCAGCCTTTCAATCAAAGCTTGAGACCCTGAAAGTCGCCGACAGCCTTTTATTCACACCCGACGCCCTCAACTTTCTGTTTACAGGGATCCGGAAAAATGAATACACCATAGCCAGTACTTCCCAGATGCTGAAAGCCGGCAAACCCGAATGGGAATTCAAATTGTTTGATGTGGCCGGGATTCCTCATGATTTGGTGGAAGAGATCATCCCTCCGGGGACAATCCTGGGTCCCCTGCTTGAAGAAGTATGTAAGGAAACAGGAAGTGAACCCATTCCCTGTATCGCAGTGGCATCGCACGACACGGCATCGGCGATTGCCTCAGTTCCGGCAGAAAAGGGTACATGGGTATACATCAGTTCCGGCACATGGTCACTGATGGGTATCGAAAGCCCTGTTCCCCTGGTTTCAGAAGAAGTCAGGGCGCTTAATTTCACCAATGAAGGGGGCATCGACAGCACCACAAGGTTCCTGAAAAACATCATGGGGCTTTGGCTTATCCAGGAGTGCAAACGCAAATGGGACAACGAGACCGTACTCTCATGGAGTGAAATCGTGGAAATGAGCAAAACCGCCCCGCCCTTCGTGAGCCTGATCGATCCTGACGACAACGCCTTCCTCAACCCCGCTGACATGCCAGAAGCGATCAGGAATTTCTGCGACAGAACCGGACAGCCGGTGCCGGCCACCAAAGCAGCCATCGCCCGTTGTGTATACGACAGTCTGGCGCTCAAATACAAATACACACTCGAACAGATCGAGAAACTGATTAAAAAACCGGTGGAAAAGATTCACATCATCGGAGGAGGCGCCAACAACCGTTTTCTTTGCCAGTTGACTGCCGATGCAACCGGATTACCTGTGATTGCCGGACCGGTGGAAGCCACCGCCATCGGGAATATTCTGGTTCAGGCCCGCGGATTGGGTTACGTGGAGTCACTTGCCGAAATGAGAAAAATTGTGTCCGATTCGTTCGGAATGATCCAGTACCTTCCTTCCAGAATGTTGGACTGGCAGGAAACATACTTCCGCTTTAAGCTGATTGTGCAGGCCAACAAGTAACCCCTATTTCCGGAGAATAAATTGACCACACTAATCGTATTACTGCTGCTTATCTTCAGCACCGCTGAATCAAGAGCCGGGGATCCGTACCAACCTGAAGTCCGCAAAATCTGGGATGGCGGTCCTCACAATGCGTTTACCGACCTGATCAGGTTCAGAAACAGTTACTACTGTGTTTTCAGGGAAGGATCCGGTCATGTTCCGGGAACCGATGGCGTGATCAGAATTCTCAGATCGACCGATCTCACCAACTGGAAAAGTGTTGCCCTGCTGAAAAAAGAAGGCATTGACCTCCGTGATGCCAAACTCTCTGTGATGCCCAACGGCACCATGATGATCATTATGGGGGGGTCGATCTACAAAGAGGGAAAAATTTTGGGCAGGATACCCCATGTGGCTTTCTCCGACAAAAAAGGACTGGAATTTTCCGTTCCGCAAAAGGTTTCTATCGACCCGGAGCTGGTTTCCTGGGGCGACTGGATCTGGCGGGTAACCTGGCACAAAAAAACAGGCTACGGAATCGACTACCAGATCGGACCCGACGAGCGGAAAGGTCCCACCTTTCTTTTCCTTGTCAAAACCCGGGATGGCAGGAGCTTCGAAAAGGTCTCCCCTATTGAGCTGGACGGTTTCCCCAATGAAGCCACCCTTCGCTTTGACCGGTCGGGGAAACTTTACGCGCTGATCCGGAGGGAACTGGGTGACCAGAAAGGTGTCTGGGCCACCAGTGAGGCTCCTTTTACCCAATGGGAGTTCAGCAAACTGGAGAACCGGCTTGGAGGCCCCAACTTCATTTTTACCCGGGATGAAAAAGTCATCATGGGAAGCAGGGTTCACGACGGGAAAGAGGTATTCACCGGAATTTACACGGGTGACAAAGCAGGTCATTTTCAGCTGGCGCTGCGCCTGCCCTCTGGTGGAGACAACAGCTATCCCGGCCTTCTCCTTGAAAAAAAGAGGCTGATCGTCTCCTACTATTCGTCGCACGAAGGGAAAAGTGCCATCTACCTGGCGGTCATTCCGCTGAACGAGCTGCCGGGAATCAGGTAAATGCTTGTCAGTCAATATCAATCAGGTCAATCTCCTTCATCAACCTGTTTGTTTCGGTAAGGGCAACAATAATTTTCTGGTAATGGAGGATGTCTTCAAATCCCAGGGTGCGGCCTTTGCGGTCTTTCAGCCATTTCTGTGCAGGCTGGTAACCTCCGATGTAAAATTCCCAGGCAGAGGTGGGGACATCTTCAAAATACTGGTTATCGTTGATGTAAACCAACCCTAAATAGTCGGGGTATTCAATCTCACCTTTCTCATTTGGGATGGCATTCGTATAGTCGTATGTTTCAAATCTGACCTTT
>CAYYJE010000191.1:0-3125 GCA_964472165.1 uncultured Prolixibacteraceae bacterium
TAAGGAATCCCCAGATGCCTGAAAAGCTCCCAACGGGCTGTCTCATAACACTTCAGATAGTTGGAATGGTGCATGAACCCCATCTGGTCGGTATCGGAATAAGAGACCCGGTAATGAATTTCGAAAGTTCCCATCGGTTATGATTATTGCGTGCAAATATACAGCAAAAGTAACCCGAAAGAATAAATCTGGAGTGTATAACATACCACCCTTTTTTCCCTTGACGGGGATAAAAAATGATTATTTGAGGCTGGTTTTGCACCTCCGTTTATGGGAAAAATTTGCATTCCCCGCTGATTTTTACTATTTTTGAAAGAATTGAGAAGGAATTGGATTCATAATTACCCAGGGATGGTGATGTTTTCCGGTTCAGCAACGCCCCCGCCTGAAGTAAAAATTGCATACCAAAAAGATAATAGATGAAATTTAAAAGTTATTCACTGAACAACTACTTAACCATTCCCCAAATCAGTAAATTATCTGCAGAAAGTAAACGAAACATTGAAATTGTAGGATCTGTTCTGCCTTTTAAAGTAAACAACTATGTCATTGATGAACTGATCGACTGGGACCATTACGAAGATGATCCCATTTTTCATCTGACGTTTCCCCAGAAGGATATGTTGTTGCCGCATCACTTTGAGGAGGTGGCATCGGCCATGGAAGGTGGGAACGGTAAGCCTCATCTCACAGAAGTATGCAGGAACATCAGGATGCAGCTCAATCCCAATCCCGCAGGGCAGCAGAATCACAACGTTCCCGAAATTGACGGCGTCAAACTCCTGGGAATCCAGCACAAATACCGCGAGACCGTTCTCTTTTTCCCCAGTGCAGGACAAACCTGCCACAGTTACTGCACTTACTGCTTTCGCTGGTCTCAGTTCATCGGGATGGATGAACTGAAATTTGCCATGAAAGAAACCGAATTGCTGGTCAAATACCTGGAGCAGCACCATGAAGTCACCGACCTGCTCTTTACGGGAGGCGACCCGATGACCATGTCTTACAAGGTCTTCAAAAAATATATTGATCCGTTTTTATCAGAAACGAACAAAACAAATATCCGAACCATCCGTATCGGCACAAAAGTATTGAGTTACTGGCCTTACAAGTTCATTTCAGACGGAGATGCCAGCGATTTCCTGCGGTTGTTTGAAGAGATCTCCGCCAGGGGAATCAACCTGGCCTTTATGGCCCATTTTACCCATCCGAGGGAACTGGAGACCAATGCGGTCAGGGAGGCCATTCACCGGCTCAGAAATACCGGAGCCCAGATCAGAACACAATCGCCCGTTGTACGGCATGTCAACGACTCCCCGGAGATCTGGGCCGACATGTGGAGGAAGCAGGTGAACCTGAACTGCATTCCTTATTATATGTTCATTGCCCGGAATACCGGGGCACAACACTATTTTGCCGTTCCGCTTGTCAAAGCATGGGAGATCTTCAGGAAGGCCTACCAGAGTGTAAGCGGGGTCTGCCGGACGGTCCGCGGACCAAGTATGTCCTGTACCCCCGGAAAGGTTCAGGTACTGGGCGCCAACGAAATCAACGGGGAAAAGGTTTTTATCCTCAGGTTCATTCAGGGGCGCAATCCCGACTGGGTGGCCCGCCCTTTTTTCGCCAAATATGACCCGGAAGCCATCTGGATAGACACGCTGAAACCTGCCTTCGGGGAGAAATTCTTCTTTGAAGATGAAGAATTCCATTATTTCCGGGAAAAATACTACGACAGCACAGCCGACAATTTCGAATAACAGCAGGAATGTTTTTTTTCTTATCTTAGGTCGCTCTTATTTCTGAGGGTAAACAACACGACATTCAATCGATTACTCCACTAATTCTTTAAAAAATATGAAGAAAGCGGTCTTTTTTTCGATAATGATCCTCACTTTCCTGCTGGCCGGAGCCCAGGATAAAGAGATGGTGACCAAGACGGGATGGAATTTTGGTGCCCTCCCGACTATTACCTTCGACACCGACCTGGGATTTCAGTACGGTGCGCTCGTAAACCTTTACAATTACGGCGACGGCAGCCGGTTTCCCAACTACAACCACTCCCTCTATTTCGAGGTATCCCGGTTTACCAAGGGAAGCGGCATCAACCGCTTTTACTACGATTCCGACCGGCTGATCAAAGGGTTGCAAACCTCTGTCGATGTGAGTTACCTCTCCGACCAGGCATACGATTTCTTCGGTTTCAACGGGTATGATGCCGTGTACAATGCTCCCTGGATCGACGATGAAGAGAGCGGGTACCTTACCCGGATGTTTTACAAATACGACCGGAAACTGTTCCGGTTCAAGGTCGACCTGCAGGGTAAACTTGCCGGAGACCATTTCCGCTGGATCACCGGCTGGAATTTCCAGAATTTTAAAATTGCAGAGGTCGATCTGGAGAAGCTGAACAAGAACAAGGAAGGCGACGACATTCTGGAGGATATCCCGGGATTGTATCAATGGTACCAGGACTGGGGAATTATCAGCGGCGATGAAGTGGACGGAGGCTTTGTCCCCACCTTCAAGGGGGGTTTGGTGTTTGACACCCGCGACAACCGTCCCAATCCCATGAAAGGAATGTGGACCGAAGCCGTGGTGGAAGCCTCCCCGAAGATCCTGGGTGCCGAAAGTTCTTTCGCCAAGCTGAGCCTGATACACCGGCAGTATTTCACGCTGGTTCCCCGCAACCTTTCCCTCGTTTACCGGCTGGCCTACCAGACCACCATCGCCGGTGATGTCCCCTTCTTCTACCAGTCGCAGGTGGTCACCTCGATCCTCACCGGTGCTTTGTCAGAGGGACTGGGCGGTGCCAAAACCCTTCGCGGGGTACTGCGGAACAGAGTGGTCGGCGACGGATTCTTATACGGGAACCTGGAAGCCCGCTGGAAGTTCGTCCACTTCAACTTCATCAAAAACAACTTCTACCTTGGCCTCAACGGATTTGCCGACTTCGGGAAAGTGACCAAAAAAATAGATTTTGCCATGCCCACCAACTTCGGGACTTATCAGAAAGCCGATTTCTTCAATCCCGGCAATGAGAAATTCCACACCTCCGTGGGTGCAGGTCTGAGAATTGCCATGAATGAAAATTTTGTCATCTCGGTCGATTACGGCCGCGCCCTCAA
>CAYYJE010000192.1:0-3124 GCA_964472165.1 uncultured Prolixibacteraceae bacterium
GTTCATGATGTTATACTCGCTGTACTGTGTATCCCACATACAAAACCCGTCGTGGTGTTTTGAGGTGAACACAATATACTTCATTCCGGCGTCTTTGGCCAGTTGCACCCATTCTTCAGCATTGAAGTTCACCGGATTGAACTGAAGATATAAACTGTCATATTCCGGCACCGGAATTTCGCGGCCGCGCGACCAGCCGATCTCGGTGCCTTTCAGCGATACCGGACCCCAATGGATAAACATGCCGAAACGGGCATCTTTCCACCATTCAAGGCGCTGTTCAACGGTTTGGGGGGCATTGCGGCAGGAATATCCGGCAAATGCGATCCACAAAATGATCATCAGACAAAATGTTCGTATGGTTTTCATATTTCCAGTAATTAACTAATTTTATGTTATTTGACTCTGGATCTTGGCTCTTGGAAGCTGACAGATTGCGACTTGATATTTCATTTTTCTATCACATTGAGTGATCCTACAGTTCAAATTTCAGGTTCCAGGTTCCAGGTTCCAGGTTCCAGGTTCCAGGTTCCAGGTAGTTCACCGGTTAAATTCCTTCACGGCATCAAACATGGCTACAATATTTTCAGGGGGTACATCGGGCAGGATATTATGGACCGTGTTAAAAACAAACCCTCCTCCCCGGGAGAAGATTTCCAGTCGTTCAAGCACTTGTTCCCGGACCTGAGCAGGGGAACCGTTGTTCAGCGTCCCGACGGTCTCTACTCCACCGCCCCAGAAGGTGCAGTCTTTCCCGAACTCATTTTTCAGAAATGCCGGATCCATCAGGTATGCATTGGTCTGTACAGGATTAAAAATTTCGATGCCGGCTTCGATCATGTCGGGCATCAGCAGGGAGATGGAACCGCAGGAGTGAATGAAAGTATGCATTTTACTGTGTGATTTCACATAGTCGCACAGGATCTTGTGACGGGGTTTGAAAAGTTCCCTATAGGTGACGGGGTCCATAAATGGTCCCGTTGTCATTCCCAGGTCATCGCCAAAACGAATGATGTCGACAATGTCACCCACGGCGTTGCATACTTTCTCAAGAGTTGTCAGGTGTCTGATCAGCAATTGGTCGAGCAGCTTAGCCACGTTGTAAGGATCACAGAGGAGGTCCATCAGAAAATTGTCCATACGGCGCAGGAAGGTCCCCCATTCAAAAAGATTGCACCCGCAAACCACCAAAAGTGCTTTGTCTGTTGTCTGACGCAGGTGCAGGGCTTTTTCCCGAAGTTTAATCCAGAAATCAGGTTCCCCTGCATGATCCCAGGGACTATGCGCATCGCGGGCCCACATGATACGGCCCATCTCAGCGCTGAGGTTTTCATACGAAGCCGGATATCCGTCGGCAAAAGGGAAATAGGTTTGATCGAAGAAAGTAGCGCCAACCGGCATTCGGGACAACATCCGTTGTCCGTCGTCATCAAAAGTTACCCACGAGCCTTCAGCCATTTTTACAGGATTGAACCACACCGGATAAAAGGCTGGGGCGCCATTGGCAAGGAGAGTCGGTTTCCAGTCGGAGGGCTGGTCGTTAAATTCACGTCCTATGTCGAGTACATCGATCCCGAACCGGTCAAGGAGCGACATATCGGGTTGAGCCAGTTGCTGCACCACATCGTACACCCAAACCGGCAAATCGCTCCTTCCAAGGTGCCTGAGGAGGTTGCTGTATGCGATGGCCGAAATGCCCGAGCTGGGAGTGGAGCTCATATCTACCGGCACTTTATCAGGTTGCCGGTGTGCAATTGCTGCTAAAATTCTTTCTCTTGATGTCATTGGTTTGCGTTTTTACGGTAGTCTGCCATCGGCATGGACGGTTGTTATCCGGAGCCGCTGATGCCAATCATAAAGGATGCAGCGATAATGATGATCAGCGACAGGATCATCAGTACAAGGACCTTTTTTGAAGCACCTTTCCACTCACCGCGGATAAGTCCCCAGATGGTAGCAAAGGCAATGGTCAGTGCCATGAGTATGCCCCAGGATGTAAAGGTGAACGGGCCCATTTTGCTTTTTCCCATTCCATATAAAATGAACTGGCTGAACCAGAGCAACCCTGCCAGAATGCCAAACAGGTAATTGAATGTCAGAATCTTTTTCGTTGAAGCACTGACATAGTTTTTAAGCGAACCAAACCTGAATCCCAGGTAAATACACCAAATCACGGTTGTGATGAAAGTTCCCGCGAGCAGCACCATCATGACGGGCATCATGGCAAATAACGGATCGATCCCCCGCAGTGCGGCAATATCAGAAATCACCGTTCCCTGCTCGAATCCCAGCGACATGGCGGATCCGGCAATGCCGACGAGCAGGGCAGCCAGCGCTCCTTTCGTAAGGTTGAATTCTCCGATGCTTTCCTGCTTTTTTGCCTTTGACATTTGCTTATCCTTTAATATCCCCGACCAGGCAGACAATGCGATTCCCGCACAGGCTACAATGACACCCACGATAAGGAGCGCTCCTCCCGGGCCCTGCATCATCAGTTGCAGCCTTCCGTCAATGATGGGGGGGATTAGCGTCCCAATGGCCAACATCAATCCCAGAGCCAGGGCATACCCCAATGACAGACCGAGGTATCTGAGTGCCAGACCGAAAGCCAGATTTCCCACACCATACACTGCACCCAGTAAAAAAACAGCCACTAAAGAACCGGTAGGGGTTGCCTTTATGACTGCCATATAGCCCGGAGCGAAGATCATACATGAGATCAGGGGAAGGAGAATATAGGCCCCGGTACTAAAGATCATCCAGTAGGTTTCCCATTTCCATCCTTTTATTTGACCAAAGGGAACGGCAAAACTGCCTGAAGTAAATGCACCTGTGGCAATGAGGAGAATTCCCAGAAAAATTTCAGTGCTCATACTGGTCAGTTAATCTGGTTTTGTTATCAGAAAATTGGTCCAAGTAAATGTCAGAATTTACACTCTGCAACAAAAATAGTGAATCCAGTAGTAGGTATCTGAACAAATCGGGCAATTATTTTCACGTTTTGGGATGCCCGAACTGGCTCATCCTGCCAACAGCAGAATCCAGCGGGGGTAACCATATCAGGGAGTCAAAAAACAAAAACCGCTGTATGAAATTCACATACAGCGGTTTTTCTATTTTGGAT
>CAYYJE010000193.1:0-3021 GCA_964472165.1 uncultured Prolixibacteraceae bacterium
AGGAACGCTATGCCGAGATCACGGCAATGGACAGGGCTATCGGTAAACTAAGGGCTTTTCTCAAAGAAACCAACCTGAGGGATAACACCATCGTCATGTATTGCGGCGACAATGGCACTTCGGTCTGTGCCGGGCATACGGGGTCAACCCTCAGGGAGCAAAAAGCGAGTCTGTATGAAGGAGGCATCCGAGTGCCTGGACTTCTGGAATGGCCTGCAGTGATCAAGCAACCAGCATCCACCTCCGCAATCTCTGTCACAAGCGACATCCTGCCCACCCTTGCGGAAATTACAGGCCAGCCGCTGCCCGCCAGGCCTCTTGACGGAGTCAGTCTGGTCCCGCTTTTTCAGGATCCCACCAAACCACGACCCGAACCCCTCTGCTTTTGGCAGTTTGAATTCACAAAGGTATTTGGCAAAGACGCCGTTTCATCCATTGACCCGGAACTTCAGGAAGGAACTACGCCGGTTGCGAAAATCAGCGGAGGTAAATATACCCGTGATTTCAAAAATTACACCTACGGACAGATCGCCGAAAAGGATTTTGGCGGTGGACGCGCCATTATGAAAGATCCCTACAAATTGGTCATCAGAGGAGAATCATCCAATCCGAAATTGGAATTATACCACATCGTGAACGACCCGGAAGAAGTGAAGAACCTGGCCGGTACTTATCCTGCAATTGTGCAGGAAATGGAGGCCGAACTTCGTACCTGGCAGGAGTCGGTTTTGAACAGTTTGACAGGTGCAGACTATCACTGAACCGGCTCTCTCACCGGGTTATTTATTCCGGCTGGCGGAAGCTTTCAGGATAAAATCGACAATGGGCTGCGGGTTGGGCAAGCTGTGGGGATGATGCCCGATCCCGGGTTTATGGATGACCCTGATGGTCCCACCTGAAGCGACAATTTTCTTTTCAAATGGATTTGTATTTTCATCGGGAGGTACATCCGCATCCGCATCGCCGACCACATGCAACAGGGGTATTCCGGTTTTTGCAATTTTCGCAGCCATATCCAACGGATTTCCCTTAAACGCCATGGCCTCCCTGTCGGACTTCAGCCCGAACGATTTTTTAAATATCTCCCAGTTTTCCAAATTTCCATTGCCTATCCCCTTTCCTCCCGGCCAACTCTTCATATCCAGAACCGGGGCATCGGCATACACGGCAGCCACCCTTTTCGGATACCTGGTCAGCCACCGGTAAATATAGATTCCTCCCCTGCTCATCCCCTCCATGACCGCCTTTTTAGCCAAACCTGAGCGGGTCAGCATTTTGTAAAAATCATTCCAGACCGACAAAGCCTCATCATTCCCGAATAATTCGGAGACATCGCACCATACCACATGGTAACCCCTTTCCAGCAGCGCGATTTCGGTCTGCGGTTCATGACCCCAAAAACGGGCGCGCCAAATCCAGGGATGCCCTTCAGCTGCACTTTTCGGAACCACTACTCTGGCATTGCGGTCCCTGAACTTAAAACTGAAACCTTTGTATCCATGAAAATTAAACACCTCCGCATCCCCAGGCAAAGATCCGGACAGGTCAAATGACGGATCGCTTTTCATCCTCAACACTTCAGCCAACCGCTCAGCCATCACTCTCGCCCCGCCGGAGGTGGGATGCACCCGGTCGGGGAACAATTCCGGGGATTCGATGAACAGGTTGTACATGTTGATGACTTCACATCCTGTTTCAAAGGCAATCTGCCGCACAAAAGGGACGATCTCATTTCTGACGATCGCCGCTGAAATTCCCTCCTCGCCCAGGGTAAATGCAGGCAGGGGCGACAAAAGCACAATCCGGGGCGAAGCAGGCAACGACCTGAAAGCGGATATCAAATCCTTGTAATCCCTGACAAATTCACCCAGGTGCACGCGATTGACGGGCTTGGTGTCGTTGGCTCCCAATCCGATGAATACCAGGTTGGGATTAAACTGTAAAGCCTGCTGGTATTTATCGGTATTACGGTAGGGAATATCGCCTTTACTTAACAGGGTAGCCCCGTTCCTCCCAAAGTTCACCACTTCGTACCCGTTGCCCAAAAGGGATGCCAGTTGCGCCGGATAGCAATATTTCGCGCGCTCCTCAATGGTGGCGCCAAAGGTGATGCTGTTCCCGACACAGGCAATCCTGATTTTCTGCTGAGAAAAAGCAACAAGTGAGCAGGTAACCCATAAAATGGTAAGCAATCCTGCCCACGGAACGGGAATTTTCAATCTAGTCATATTCTTCAATTTACTGATTCAATTCATTTTCGACGCCCTGAAAGGTGAAGCCGGCAGCCCTTCAGCGTTGAACAGGTTTACATCGGGGATATTCTCCCATCCGTAACGCAGTGAAACGGGATTCCGGACCTGTGGAGAGGTCACCACCACGCTGTTCTTCACGATTTTGGCGTTTGCAGGGTAATAAATCCCGTCTGCTCCGGCGAGGGAAAATCCTCTGAGTGCGCCTCCACTGCTTACAAGGCCTTTCCTGGCATGTGAGAAACAGACGATCGCCTCCGGGCCATCGATTTCCATGAATTCAAAGAGAGGTCCCGAATATTCCGGTTCTTCGCCATATGCCAACGCCCGGGCTGCCAGCGAAAGGCGATAACCCACCGGTTGTTTGTGCGGAGGATGAATGTCATATGGATCACCACAGTCGGTGGTAACAACCATGGCGGTATTCCGGGTCAATTTCAGCGAAAGAAGCTGGGCTTCCCTGATTTCGGGGGACATATTTACATAGGGAGCGATCTGGACGAAAAGGAAAGGGAAATCACCCTGTCCCCAGCCATCCCTCCAGTCCCTGATCATCCATGGGAACATGGTCTTGTATTGTTCAGCCTTGTCGTTGTCCGATTCACCCTGGTACCAGATGACCCCTTTGATGGCATAAGGCAGCAAAGGAGCGATCATCGCGTTGTAATGCCCTGACACATGCCCCGATTCTGCGGGATTGGCAGGTGCCGTTTCGGAAGACTTTTCACGCTTGTATTCTGCCAGTTGTATCGAATAATTTCTCAACGACTGG
>CAYYJE010000194.1:0-3001 GCA_964472165.1 uncultured Prolixibacteraceae bacterium
CAGCGACAGAGGTTTTGTCTCTTTCATTGCCCGTGAACCTGATCATTGGAAGTGTCTGATCTTCTGGTTGCATTGTCAGGTATTGAACGATTCTTTCCGAAAGTGCAGCACGGGAAGGAGTAACCCACCGGTCGGGGGATACATGCTCGGCAATTCCTGCCAGCCGCTCGTCAAAATGGGTTAAACCCGTCAGGAAATGGACAATTTGCTCGTCGATTGAGAAAGGGTCATCTGCGAAAAGCCGGCGTCTGCTGTATTCCACCATACGCCAGTACCGAAGTGGCCTGGCGGGAGAAAGGGCGCTCCAATGCGCATCCTGAAAAGCAGCAAGGGGGAGGGTGAATGTGAGCGGGTATGGGTGTTCCCCTTCCGCAATATCCTGAAGCAGTGCAGCAAAACCCGGATCTAGGGCGACACCGGCACCCATTAACAGAATTTTCCGTTCGAAAGAGGTCAGTCCGAAAAGGGAAGCAAGCCTGTCCAGGGCCGGAGGAGCGGGTATGGACTCCTCCTGTTTACCGGGTTTTGCCGTCCTTTCCCCGGAAGAATTTCCGGAGGAATCAGGTTTCAGTGACCTGCCGCAGAAGCGTTTCAAATCCTCCCCAATCACCCGTATGGCATCCATCAGGCATTGACGGTTTGCCTCATTCCGGGTAAACTCTTGTGGCTGACTCATTTTAAAAGGTTGATCCAATGTAAATTAAATGCCGGTGGTTTCGCTTTCCGGAAGGAGTTCCGGTCTGACCTGAATATGACGCTCCTGCACCGGCAATACCGGGTGGGTGGGTTTTTCGCTTTCAATCAACACCACCGATGCCTGATAAGCCGCACTGGGCCGGTACTTTGACTGCAAAGCCGACCATATTCTGGCCATTTCTTCCATGGTAAGCGACTCAGGGATTATTTTCACCATTTCCACCTGTTTCTCCAGACCTGAATCGGACAGCGACTGCAGGTTCAGGGGAAGGCCGGCTTTACTGATGCCACCGGGCGGAAGCAGGGATTTGCGAATTGCTTCACGCGTCAGCACCGGGTTTTCGTGCATCAGTTGCATCCCGTACCCCAGGAGGATCTCAGAATGGAGTTCATTGGAACACCAGGCTGTGAGCAGGTAGTGGAGATCCAGCGCCAGAGGCGGATTGGTAATCCGCTCCCCTGAATAATTCCCCGAAGGATAGCACTGGTTAACCCACCCTGTGTTGGGCGACACATGATACATGAAAATATTAAGCTGTGCCGGCTCATCGTTCGAAGTCGTGACCAGGTCGGGGGGAAGGGCGGTGACCTTCACGTTGCCATTGACAATTCCGGTGATATCATGGTCAATCAACCCGTTGTTGAGGAGATCTTTCAGGACCTGGGTCACTGAGGCAATGGCGAGGGCACTGCTCATAGCTGTTTCTTGTTTCGTTGATGAAGGTAATCTTCGAGCGAAAGCATGGGTTTCGTGTTTACTTTTGGCTTCTGCACCGGAGGCGAAGGGAGCGGCGTAACAGCCCTGACGTGGATCTGGCCAATGGTGATACGGATCACGGGTTGTTCGGGAATTTCAGGTGACCTGGTCACACGGGTATTCCGTTCTTCGCGGGAGAAGTTAACACTTCCGCCGGGAGGAACACCGAAGGCTCCTCCCTTTTTCTGCTGCGGGTCAGAATTTCCGGTCAACGGCAACTGAATCGCTTTTTCAGGTTTGCCGGACGGAGCCTCACTCCGGACTGATGCAGGAGTGACCCGGTCAGCATTCACTTCCTTCTCTGTCTGGCCGGTGAAACTTCCGGATACCTTTTCTTTCCCTGCGACTTCGGGCAACTCCGTCCTCTCCTCCTCCTTCCTTATATTTTGGAAGAGTCTCCGGGAACCGGAATCAGAATCAAAGGGTTTGGCAAGCATCCGGATTCCGGGTTCCTTCCTGGAAGAGAATCCAACGGGAACTCCCTGAAAATCTTCGCCGGTGAACCTGTTTTTAGGGTCAACGTGAAAAACGCTCTCCCGGAATCGGGGATAATCTTCCCGGGGGGAAGAGTCATTCTGCGTCAGGGGTGAAGGTGAGAAAGCTGCGGATGCATGGTTATCTGTCTCTTCCACAACAGGTGAAAGTTCAGAAGTTACTGCCGGCGTCCTTGTTTCAAATCTTCCCGGAAGCCGGGGATTCACAACTCCCTCTGACCCGAGATGCCGCCTAATCAGTCTGGCAATGAAATCACCCATCTGTCACAATGTCAAGGTATAAATTCCTGCGGGAAGGAGTCATCCGGAGGATTTCCTTTTCGCTCCACCCAAAGGCTTTTGCCAGACATGCCACATCGCGGAGCATCTTATGAGCCCAGCTGTCGATCTCTTTCCACAGGTAGTGCATGATATCAAACGTAGCCTCCCACTGTTTGTAGCAGGACGGGCAATGCAAGGTCATGGTGATCAGGGAGAGGGGATCTTCTTCACCCATCCGGTCCGCTATTTCTTCGAGGATTTCCGGAGGCAGGGTTGCAGGATCGGTTTCCGTTCCGTTTATTCCGGCACTTACTATACAGCATGCAACGGTTTTCAGGGGATCAGCCATCTTTTCGGATGAAGAGAGCGCATCCTTCATGTCGAGGCTGTCGGGGAGCCTGAAGTCAATAAGCCAGGGCCCCGACTGGTGTTGAAATCTCCGGGTACCCGGCTCAGGTACCGGAGGCTGAGTCCTTATATCCGGAATTTGAATCTCCCATTCCACCTGAGTGCCGCAGGAAGGACAGGCGGAGAGGTTAAGCAGTTTTTCGCCGAACAGCCATTCCCGGAACTCCAGCAAAAGGGCATCCCTTTCACCGATACTCCACCGGGCGACAGATTCGTACCCGCCACCTGTCAACCGGCCAAGGAGGTTCAGGGAGCGGTCAATAAGCGGCAACGAAAGTGAATTTTCCCACACCAGGAGCAGCTCTTCGGCAGAAAGCTGTTTCATGCAGAGACCTTACAACGGTTCCGTAAAGGAGGGTTCCGTAGGTTCTGTTACTTCATAATC
>CAYYJE010000195.1:0-2992 GCA_964472165.1 uncultured Prolixibacteraceae bacterium
ATTGTGAGAGCGAAAACGGAGTAATCGCTGAAGTGAGGCTGGAATTACTGACCAAAGGACGCAAACTGGCTGATCAGCTGAAATGCAGGCTTGAAGCAATTGTGATTGGGAAAAACCTGGAGGGATGCGGGAAGATCCTCTTTCCTTATGGTGTCGATGTACTGCATGTGGCAGACGATCCGAGGCTTGATCCTTACCTGACATTGCCGCATGCGTCCATTGTTACCGGCTTGTTCCGTGAAGAGCAGCCTCAGATTGCGCTGATGGGGGCCACTCCGGTAGGCCGGGATCTTGGGCCGCGAGTCTCCTCGGCGCTTCACAGCGGGCTCACGGCCGACTGCACGAGCCTGGAAACAGGGGATCATGAAGATAAAAAGGCCGGAAAGGTTTACAAGGATTTGCTTTACCAAATCAGGCCTGCTTTCGGTGGAAATATTATCGCCACCATCATCAACCCTGACCACCGGCCACAGATGGCTACCGTCAGGGAAGGGGTCATGAAAAAGGAGATCGTCAGTCCGGATTACCGGGGAGTGGTCAGCCCGATTGATGTGGACCGTTTTGTGAAACCGGAAGATTTTGTGGTGGAGATTGTCGAACGCCACATGGAGAAGAGCCGGGTCAACATCAAAGGAGCTTCGATTGTCGTGGCTGGCGGTTACGGTGTGGGTTCAAGGGAAAATTTCAACCTGCTGTTTGAGCTGGCGGAGGTGCTGGGAGGTGAGGTAGGAGCCTCCAGAGCCGCCGTGGATGCCGGTTTTACAGGCCATGACCGTCAGATCGGTCAGACAGGGGTGACTGTAAGACCCAAACTTTATATCGCCTGCGGAATCTCAGGACAGATCCAGCACCGGGCCGGTATGGAGGAATCGGCGCAAATCATCGCCATCAATACCGACCCTGAAGCGCCCATCAATGCCATCGCCGACTATGTGATCACAGGCGATGTGGCTGAGGTCATCCCCAGAATGATCAAATATTACAGGAAAAATTCAAAATGATCACTCCATTGATTTACTGACAAGGATACTGAAATGGCTAATTTTTATACCGACAACAAGGATCTGAAATTCCACCTGACCCATCCCATGATGGAGAAGATCGTCTCCCTGAAGGAGCGGAATTTCAGCGAAAAACAGGAATTTGATTTTGCACCCATGGATTTTGAGGATGCCATGGATAGTTATGACAAAGTGCTGGAAGTGGTGGGAGAGATAAGCGGAGACATTATCGCGCCCAACGCAGAAGGGATCGATGCGGAAGGTCCCAGGGTGGTCAACGGGCATGTGGAATATGCAAGTGGTACCCAGCTGAACCTGGATGCACTTCTGAAATCGGGATTAATGGGGATGTCTCTGCCCCGGCGGTTTGGAGGACTCAATTTCCCGATCGTTCCCTATATCATGGCGGCAGATGTCGTGTCGCGTGCCGATGCGGGTTTTGTAAATATTTGGGGGTTACAGGATTGTGCGGAAACCATCAATGAGTTCGCGTCTGAAGAACAGAAGGCGGCCTATTTGCCCAGGGTATCGGCCGGAGCCACAATGGCCATGGACCTGACCGAACCCGATGCGGGATCCGACCTGCAGGCTGTGCAGCTCAGGGCTGCCTGGAACGAAGAGAAAAACAGCTGGATGCTGAATGGGGTGAAACGGTTCATCACCAATGGGGACGGAGATATCAGCCTGGTTCTGGCCCGGAGTGAACAGGGTACCAAAGACGGACGGGGTTTGTCGATGTTTATCCACGACAAGGCCAAAGGAGGGGTGACTGTCAGACGGATTGAGCACAAGATGGGGATTATCGGATCGCCCACCTGTGAGCTGGTATTCAGGGATGCTCCTGCAGAACTGGTAGGCGACCGGAAACTGGGACTTATTAAATATGTGATGGCGCTGATGAACAGTGCGCGGCTGGGTATTGCAGCCCAGTCGGTAGGTATTTCCGAGGCGGCTTACCGTGAGGCGTTGACATATGCACAGGAAAGGGTGCAGTTTGGCAAAGCCATCCTCCGCTTTCCTGCGGTTTATGAAATGCTGTCGTCAATGAAGGCCCGGCTTGATGCATCCCGGTCGCTCCTCTATGAAACATCCCGGTATGTAGATCTCTACAAAACCTACGCGCAGATTGCCGAAGAGCGCAAGCTGGAACCTGCGGAACGGCAGGAAATGAAAAATTATCAGAAACTTGCCGATTTTTATACACCGTTGGTGAAAGGCATGGCCAGCGAATTCTGCAACCAGCTGGCCTACGACGCGGTGCAGATTCACGGCGGATCGGGGTTTATGAAGGATTATCCCGTGGAAAGGATTTACCGCGATGCCCGGATCACCTCCATTTATGAGGGTACCACACAGCTTCAGGTGGTGGCTGCGATCAGGGGCGTCACCACAGGTGCCTACCTTGCCCGTATCAGGGAATATGAAGCTCAGAAAGTGGATCCGGAACTCGCTTTTCTGAAACGCGCACTGATCATCATGACCGATGAGTATGAACATGCCGTGAATCATGTCATGGCGGTTAACGACAATGAATATGTCGATTTTCATGCCCGCAGGATGGTGGAGATGGCCGGGTACATCATTATGGGGTATCTGCTGATGCTCGATGCCAACCGGGACAGGGAATATGTCAGGTCGGCCCGGAATTTCGCCAGGATGGCCAAAGCCCAGGTCAGGGCCCATGCGGAGTTCATCGGGAACAGTTCAATCGACGATCTGGGCTTTTATAAGTACCAGCAGGTGTGAGCGTTGACGGAATCCGTACAGTCTAACATGAAATGGTTAATATTTTAAACCAAAACATAAAACCTTTCGTGTTAACTTTACGTAAAATAAACTCCTGAATTTATTTTTAAGATTCATTGCGTTGATTCTGAACAACGTGAAAAAAAAAGGCTGCAATCTGTCAAAAAAAGTTCACCAGGGTATTTGTAAATTTTAAAAACCCGTTTACATTTGCAGCCGCTAAACGAAGTTCACGGGTAAGCAGG
>CAYYJE010000196.1:0-2980 GCA_964472165.1 uncultured Prolixibacteraceae bacterium
TCACCCCTTCCAGTTCTTCATCATCCAGTTTGTTGATGATTCCGCGGCTGAGGGATACGGCATAGGTTTTGTCGTTGATACCGCTGGCAAACGCATTCAGCGAATCGTCCTCGATGACGAAAACTTTGGGAGGTTTCATGCCGGCAGAAATGCAAAGGTTTTCCACCAGATTATACACCCGTTTATTTTCCCGCCTCTCCAGGGGCTTCGACCCGGTGGCCTGCCTGATAATGGTGGTATGTAAAAACCAGGCGATTACAAACCAGATTCCGGTACCCAGGATAACCATCGGTGCAACACCTGCAAACGAAGGCCCTGAAGACGCTTCGTAGCCGGCAGGAGTGGTGAAAATCAGGAAAAGGTAAACCATCCCCAGCAATATGAAAGGAAAAGCCACCAGCATAAGCACTGAGTTGAAGTTGTTTTTCCTCACCTGCGACTGAATTCCGACATACTTCATTCCGCAAAGTCTTTAGTCTTAAGTCTTAAATCTTTAGTCTTAAGTCTTTAATCTTTAGTCTTTTATCTTTTCGTCTTTTCAAAACTTGATCACCGGGGGTTTTTCCGCTTCCACTCTTTCCGTTCCCAGGTCAAAAAGGGTTTCCCGTTTAAAGCCGAAGGGACCGGCAATCATGTTAGCCGGGAAAGTTTCGATGCTGTTGTTGTATTCTGTGGTGGCAGCATTGAAGAACCTGCGGGCAGCGGCAAGTTTATTTTCGATATCGCTCAGCTCTTCCTGCAACTGCAGGAAATTCTGATTGGCTTTGAGATCAGGATAAGCTTCCACCTGAACCTTTAGTCCCTGGAGTGCACCGGAAAGCCTGCTTTCTGCAGCAATTTTGTCGTTGATGGTAGTTGCCCCCATCGCCGCTGAACGGGCTTCGGTAATTCTGGTAAGCAGTTCTTTCTCATGCGCCGCATATCCTTTCACCACCTCCACAAGCTGCGGTACCAGATCGTGACGCTGTTTGAGTTGCACATCGATATCCGCAAAGGCATTCTGCCGGTTGTTGCGGAGTTTCACCATCCGGTTGTAAATGCCAATGACCCAGAAAACAAGAAGGACGAGTAGTCCCAGAAAAATTAAAATTCCCATGGTGTCTTTAATTTAGGTTTTCAGCAAATATAGTTGTTTTTTTGACTGAAATTCAGTCCTGAAGAGGAACGGAACTTGGAATTATGAATTTCTATCCCTACTTTTAAACCTCCATAGGCACAACCTGTGGATAATCAGCAACGAACCATGGAAACAGAAGAAAAAGAGAGCCAGGAGATCTTTGCCAAAATAGCCAGGCTATGCAGCAAGGCAGAACAATGCTCCCCTGACATCCGGAAAAAGATCAGGGAACTGGGAGGAAACAGCCTGCTGACCGAAAAAATCATAGCCCGTCTGGAGCAGGAGAGTTACCTGAACGACGAAAGATATGTAAGCACCTACATCAGTGACAAGATGAAACTGAACAGGTGGGGACGGATTAAAATTCGCTATTACCTGAAGATGAAAGGGTTGAACGAGAAGGTGATTCAAAAGGGATTGGCCTCCATCGACGATGCGGAATATGTCAGGTTGCTGGTCCGCACCATGAAAGAGAAAGCAAAAGGGATTAAGAAAGAGGACAAATATGAAAAAATGGGGCAAATCATCCGGTTCACCCAGAGCAGGGGTTTTGAACCGGAGCTGATTCACCGCCATTTGCACGAAGTTACCGGCTGAATTTTTTGTAACCTTTTTCATGTTACCTTTGACCCGAACAAAACCAGTTTAAAAATGATTTTAAAAGAACAGGTCACTGACCTTGTACAGCGCAGGCACGCGCTGAGGAGGCACCTTTGACTACGATGCGAAACTGACACAATTACAGGAAGAAGAGTTAAAAACCCAGGATCCGGAATTCTGGAACAATCCAAAAGATGCAGAGAGTCAGATGAAAGTGATCCGATCCGTCAAAACCTGGACAGATGGTTTTGAGGAGGTGAACCGGATCACCGATGATTTCATGGTTCTATGGGAGTTTTTTGAAGCCGGAGAGGCAGAAGCCACTGAGGTGGACAAGGCTTATGGAGAGACCCTCGAGGTCATTGAGAAGCTCGAAGCCAGAAACATGCTCCGCAACGAAGAAGACCGGCTTGGGGCAGTCCTGCGCATCAATGCAGGTGCCGGAGGTACCGAGAGCAACGACTGGGCCAACATGTTGCTGCGTATGTATACCCGCTGGGGCGAGCAGAACGGTTACGAGATAAAAATCGTCGATATGCAAGAGGGCGACGAAGTTGGGGTGAAAAGCTGTACGGTCGAATTCGAAGGCGAATATGCCTATGGCTACCTGAAAAGTGAGAATGGCGTTCACCGGTTGGTCCGCCTCTCCCCCTTCAATGCACAGAATAAAAGACAGACCTCCTTTACTTCGGTATTCGTGGCCCCATTGGTTGACGACACCATTGAGATCGACATCAACCCTGCCGACATCACCTGGGATACCTTCCGCAGCGGCGGAGCCGGCGGTCAGAATGTGAACAAGGTGGAGACCGGCGTCCGGCTTCGTCACGCCCCTACCGGGATCACCATCGAAAATACAGAAAGCCGTTCACAGCTCGGGAACAAGGAAAACGCCCTGCGGCTCCTCAAATCACAGCTTTACGAGCTGGAATTGCGCAAAAAGCGGGAAAAGATACAGGAAATAGAATCGTCGAAGAAACGGATCGAATGGGGATCACAGATCAGGTCTTATACACTGCAGCCTTATAAATTGGTGAAAGACGTTCGTACAGGCTATGAATCCGGGAATGCACAGGCAGTACTCGACGGGGATATCGACGGTTTTATCAAAGCTTATCTCATGGAGTTCGGTGGGGAGTAGCCTTTTCAGGCGAACGACTTTTCAATTAACCTGGTGATGGCCATACGAACCTTGTCGAAATTAAAACCGGCCATGATCTGCTCTTTTTTACTCCTGATCTCACCCAGGCATAAGTTTCCGAT
>CAYYJE010000197.1:0-2865 GCA_964472165.1 uncultured Prolixibacteraceae bacterium
TTGATTGTCTTCATGAAATCTTATATTACGTACAAATTTAAGTACTTTTTTATTCAAAACGGATTCATTCATAGAAATTACGGTTAAAAGGGTTTTCTTTGTCCTTCATTTTTCTCAGCCATGCAAAAAAATCCGCTCGAAGGGATTCGAAACATCATTTTTGACCTCGGAGGTGTGCTGATCGATCTCGACTTCACAACCCCGGTCAGGGAATTTGAAAAACTCGGAGGAAACAGCGCCGGATTTGATTACCGGCGAGCCATCCATGACCCGGTTTTCAGGGCTTTTGAAACAGGAATGGTCACTCCCGGCCAATTCCGGCAGCGGATCAGGGAAATCCTGGGTAACCCCCTTGCCACAGACCCGCAGATTGACAACGCCTGGTGCAGCATGATGGACAACATCCCCGTTGAAAAAATCAGCCTGGTCCAAAAACTCGCCACCAGGTACCGCTTGTTTCTTTTCAGCAACACCAATGAAATCCACATCTCCTTTTTTCTGAACCGGTTCAAAAAAACACATGGCTTCGACCTGGAATCACTTTTTGAACAGAGTTTTTATTCCCATCTCCTCAGAGATCGCAAGCCCCTGCCTTCCAGCTTCAAAAAAGTACTTACCCTGGGAAACATGCGCCCCGGGGAGACACTTTTCATCGATGATTTTGAAGAGAATGTCTGTGCGGCGAGAGAAATTGGATTGAAAGCCATCCATTATCTGCCTGACAGTGACCTGGAATCCTGTTTCCCATTTACCGGGCAAAATAATTAGAAAACAATGTTTTACAATCCGGAAGCGTTTTGAAATAATATTTTTTAAAATAAAAGTGTTGCAGATTAAAAAAAATCAATTTACATTTGGTCCGAACTTTTCAGGTATGCGAAATTCATTGGTTAATAACGGCAATTGGTGGTGGTGGCACAGCGATGTGATCTGCACGTAAACAATTTGTCCGTATTGAAGCCGCCTGGGAAAAGAGGGATTCGTTGTTTACGCAGCGGGTCCCTCTTTTTTTTGAACTCAAAAACAACTTACATAACTTAAAAAAACGAAAGAAAGATGACACTTCAGAAAAAAATCATGTTGGAAGATTCAGAGTTGCCGAAGCAGTGGTACAACTTAACACCTGATCTTCCCACTCCGTTGAATCCCCCGCTGGGTCCCGACGGGAAGCCCATCACCCCGGAGATGCTGGCGCCGGTATTTCCGATGAACCTGATAGAACAGGAAGTGAGCCAGGAGCGGTGGATTGACATTCCCGAGCCGATCAGGGAGATGCTGGCTGCCTACCGGCCGGTTCCGCTGGTAAGGGCATACGCTCTGGAGAAAGCGCTGGGCACCCCGGCAAAGATCTATTACAAAAACGAAAGCATTTCTCCGGTAGGAAGCCACAAGGGGAACACGGCGATTGCCCAGGCTTGGTATAACAAGCAATTCGGCATCAAGCGGCTGACCACGGAAACAGGAGCCGGCCAGTGGGGAAGCGCCCTCGCCTATGCCTCAGCCCTGATAGGCCTGGAGTGCAAGGTTTTCATGGTGCGCGTAAGCTTTAGCCAGAAGCCTTACCGCAAGATGATGATGAACACCTGGGGAGCTACCTGTGTGCCGAGTCCAAGCACCGAGACCCAGGCCGGCCGCAACATTCTGGCGGAATTTCCCGACACCCCGGGGAGCCTGGGCATCGCCATCAGCGAAGCCATCGAACAGGCTGTAACGGATCCGAAAGGGGAAACCCGCTATTCACTGGGATCAGTTCTCAACCATGTAATGCTCCACCAGACCATCATAGGACTGGAAACAAAGAAACAGCTGGCCAAGGTGGGGATCAAAAAACCGGATGTGGTGGTGGGGTGTTGCGGCGGAGGCAGCAACTTTGCCGGGATATCCTTCCCCTTCATGTATGACAAGATAAATGGCGCCGACATCAAAATCGTGGGAATAGAACCTTTTTCATGCCCCACCCTGACCAAGGCACCCTTTCTTTATGACCATGGGGATGTGGCCCGGATGACGCCCCTGCTTCCCATGTACAGCCTCGGTCACAACTTTATTCCAGCACCCATCCATGCCGGAGGCCTCCGCTACCACGGAATGGCCCCGCTGGTGAGCGCCGCCCTGCGCGACGGACTCATGGAAGCCCAGGCCGTACACCAGAGCGAATGTTTCGAGGCAGGACTTCTGTTTGCCAAAACCGAAGGGATCATCCCCGCTCCCGAAACCACCCATGCCATTGCAGGCGCCATCAGGGAAGCCAACCTGGCAAAAGAAGAAGGCAAGGAAAAGGTGATCGTCTTCAACTTCACAGGACATGGGCTTCTTGACCTCGTGGGGTACGAGAAGTACATGACCGGACAGCTTACCGATTATGAATATCCGGAAGAAGAGATCGCCAAAAATCTCGAAGTCCTCAAAGGATATCCGCTGCCCCGTTAAACAATCAATTTCCGGTATTTACTTTATTTAATGCCAATGAATTGTCAGGCAATTCATTGGCATTTTTATTTTTATCCGGAAAATTTTCCGTAACTTCCCTTTCTCTGATTGATTTGCGCAAAAGTATTCACCTAAATCCAAAAACGACATGTTCCGGATAGAAATGTTACCTGCAGAATACGGGGATTGCCTGTGGATCGAATACGGAAAACCCACAGGAAAAACGCACAGGGTGCTGATCGACGGCGGGCTTTCCGGATGCGGGAAAATTCTCCGCAAAAGGATCAAATCCCTTGCTCCTGAAGAACGGCGCTTTGACCTGGTTGTGGTAACCCACATCGACACCGACCACATCAACGGGATCATCAAGCTCCTTAAAAACATGCCCGAAGGTTTTGGTTTTGACTATTTCTGGTTCAACGGTTACGACCAGAT
>CAYYJE010000198.1:0-2812 GCA_964472165.1 uncultured Prolixibacteraceae bacterium
ACTTCCTCAAAACTCTCCTCTCCGCATTCCAGCGCCTCAATGGAGGCAAATCCCCCACTGCCACAGTCATTTCCGGCAAATTGCTGAAACACATCGCCATAAATCTTTTCCAACTGACCCTGCCACTCTCCGGAAGCTTCACTTAGCTTTTCATAGGCTGAAAGCCGTTCTGAAAACAAACGGAAGAAAGTGTTGTTGAATTCCACAATTTCCCGGCAACTCCGGTAATTGAGATCCAGGGTTTCAGTTTTCACCGGAAAACCATGAAAATCGGTATATATCTGATGGTCCAGTATGTCGCGGTTACTGTTGCGCCACCTGTAAATGCTTTGTTTGACATCACCCACCACCAAACTGTCGTGCCCGCCGGCCATCGAATTGGCCACAAGTGGTTTGAAATTATCCCATTGCATTTCCGAGGTATCCTGGAATTCATCAAGCATGAAATGGCGGTATAGGGTACCCATTTTTTCGTAGATGAAAGGGGTGTCGTTTCCGTCAATCACCGATTTCAGCAGTAAATTGGAACCTGCCAACGGCAAAATTCCTTTTTCCCTTGACAGGGCGGCTGTTTCACTGTACAAGTCAGCCATCACAGCCGCAGTATACCATTCCGCAAGAATGACTTTTGCCGTAAAATAAGCGGCAGAATTTCCCTCGTAGAAATTCAAAAGCAAGGCGAGTTCCGGCTGAAGTTTTTCAGCCGCCAGGGCTTCAATCTCCTTTCGGTTCCAGTGGGAAGCACTCACCCATCCTTCTGCCGATTGGGCAGCTTTGAGCGTCCTTACTCCGATGGTTTCCGGAATCTCACCCCTGGCTACCCTGGTGACAAATCCGGAAACGCCTCCACCCTTGTAAATGAAATCATCTGTCGTAAACCCTTCCTTTGTCCAGATTCCGGCTAACGAAGCGGCCTTGCTTTTCAGCTGGTTCTCAAAACCGAACACAATCCCGTTCATCATTTTCAGGTATTCCCTGTCGCTCTCTTTTTCGTTAAAAAAGGAGGTAAGCAGGTGCATACGGGTTTGCAATCTTTCGCGGAACAACTCCAGCCCCAGCGATTTCAAATCTTTTTCAACCTGAAAGCTGCGATTGTTCCTGATTTTCTCTTCAATAAAGGCCTCCAACCAGGTTTGCAGCGCCTTGTTCCCGTCAATTCCGGCAATCAGCCGGTCGACCGCTTCCGACACCAGCATGCCGGTGTCTGTCTCCAGCAGATAGTCCGGATTGATTCCAATCTCCCTGTTAAACGCTTTAAGGACCCGCTGGGTGAATTTGTCGATGGTGCTGACCGAGAAGCGATGAAAATCAAAAAGCAGCGAACTCAGCGCTGCATCCGCTCTCCTCCTGATTTCCGGGATGGACAGTCCGGTTTCCCGCTGAAGCACTTCGAGGTAGGGAGTGACTCCGGAAGTGGCCAGGGCATCCAACTGGGCAAGGATTCGCTCTTTCATCTCCGCGGTGGCCTTATTGGTAAAGGTCACTGCCAGGATGTGCCGGTAGGCATGGCGGTCCGTCAATACCAGTTTCAGGTATTCGGTAACCAGCCGGAAAGTCTTTCCGGATCCGGCTGAAGCTTTAAAAACCGTCAGCATGGCAGGTCAGGGAATATACTGATTTCCGGAAACTGACACATGTGTTTCGATCCGGAAATTCTTCGACACTTTGTATTGCAGGAACATGGAAGCCCCCCTCCATTCCCACTGGTCACTGCCGGGCTTTCTCACAGGAGCAGACAATAACGACCCGGCACCAAAACTGTTGCCACCGAGCACAAATTTGTCGGACAGCCTGTAACTCGCCTGATTGAAAAGGACTCCACCGTATCCCGGCCATCCATAAAACTCCCCCTGACCGAAAAGGGGAGATCTCCCGCCCCATTGAAAACCATTGATTCCGGCAGTGTAATCAATCTTCCACCGGGATTGGAGCCAGGGTGAGAAATCGAATTCCGGAACCTTCACAAGGGGTATCATTCCGGAGGTGAGGAGGGGATTGATAAAAGAACCGGGAAGCAAAAGGCCGGGCTCAAAAAGGGTTGGCATTGCCATTCTGACGGAATCGGGGAGCGGTTGCGGCACAACATCCCGCTCCTGGGCAACCGCAAGGGTCACCCGGAATACCAGCATGCATATCAAAAAAAACAATTTCATGAAGTTGGCCTTTTCTTCTCAAAAATAATGGTTTCCCGCGAGAAAAACGCGGCAGCTCACAATTACGGCAATTTACTTTTTTTTCAGAACACAATTTGACTATTTTTGGAAAACATAAAAACAACTGTTTGAAACAATTGTAAATATTCAGATATGAAGATTCAATTTCTGGGTGCAGCCCGTGAAGTGACGGGAAGTAAGCACCTTATTACCATTGAAAACGGCAAGAAGATACTTTTAGATTGCGGCATGTTCCAGGGCAAGGGGATGGAAACCGAAGAGATGAACCGAAACCTGGGTTTTGAACCCACCGAGATCGACCATGTCATCCTGTCGCACGCCCATATCGACCATTCGGGTCTGATCCCTTACCTTTACAAAAGGGGATTCCGCGGATCGGTGGTATGCACCATGGGCACACGTGACCTCTGCTCCATCATGCTGGCCGACAGCGGCCACATCCACGAAAGCGACGTTAAGATTTACAACAAAAGGAGGGTAGCCCGTGGGGAAGCCCCTATCGACCCTATCTACACGGAGAAGGAAGCCAGGGCAAGTATGGAACTCTTTATCGGAGTACCCTACCACCGCAAATTCAATATCGACAACAACATCAGGGTGAAATTCCACAATACGGGACATATGCTGGGCAGCAGTGC
>CAYYJE010000199.1:0-2770 GCA_964472165.1 uncultured Prolixibacteraceae bacterium
TCCCGAAGGATATGAACCGCAGCCCGGAGAGGTGCTTTACCTGAAGAACAAAAAGCCCCAGGCGCAGGGAATGTACCAGATGCACCGGGTGGCAGAAGGGGAATCGATGCACTACATTTCCCAGTATTATGGCATCAGGCTCAGGGCGTTGTACCGCCTCAACAAGCTGAAATACGGGGAACTGGTTCCGGTGGGCACATTACTGAAATTGCAGAAGAAAAAAGGCTGATCAGGGTCCTGACTTCAGCCCAAGGCAACGCCTTGGGTATCAGGTGATCAAATTTCAGAAATGCGCCCTGCAGGGGCAACTTTACTTTTAAACTACGGCACAATCATTTTTGATTGATTTGCCCTTACAGGGCGCTTCTGCTATATATCGATCATTTTACCCAAGGCGTTGCCTTGGGCTGGATTGAAAAAGGCTTTCAGCCTTTCTTTCAGGGGATCTGGCTGTTTATGCTTTCATCGTAAATTGCAATTATAAATAAGATTCTTTCCCCTTTTGCCTTATACCGCACTAAACGTCAGAATTCATGACGCCGAAATCGTACATCGTTCCGGGTTTGGGCGATGCGGGTGACCTAGCCTACGGCGCCAAAATTGACTCCAAATAGCATCCGGCCTCAGAATTTTTCAAAGATCCCCAGTCCGAACAGGGCGAAGTCATATTTAACGGGATCGGCAGCATCGAAACTACGTAAAACAGCGGTTACCTCCTCCACGGCTTTCCAATCGTTTTGCTTTCTGGTACTTTTTATTTATTTTCGTAATCAACCAATGGAATAGATGGTCAGCTTTAAGGTCACAGTCTTTTGATTGCGTCCCGAAGGGACAACTTAATTCAGCCCAAGGCAACGCCTTGGGAAAACGGTTCACTTTTTTTGTATTTTCGCCCTGAAAGGGCAGCTCAAACACATAAAAAATGGCGCAATCATTATCAAAACTCTATGTTCACATCATTTTCCATACCAAGAATTCCTGTGTTCATATCCGCAATGAAGACAAAAGCCATCTTTACTCCTATATCGGAAGTATCTTAAAAGATAATGGCTCCATCCCGGTTACAATTAACGGGACAAATAATCATGTGCACATCTTGTGTATCATGTCCAAAAATATTTGTCTGGCCACTTTGACTGAAGAAATTAAACGGAATAGCAGCAGATGGATAAAGACACTTGATCCATATTATGCGAAATTCTACTGGCAAGGGGGGTATTCCGGATTTTCAATTAGTCCTGCATTGGTTCAAAAAACCAGAAAGTACATTGAAGAGCAGGAAGAGCATCACAGAAAGCGGACGTTTGAAGAAGAATTGATATTGTTTCTGAAGGAATATGAAATTGACTACGATCAAAAGTATTTATTTACTGATTGATTTGCCCTTACAGGGCGCATCGGTTAATTATCGTTCATTTTACCCAAGGCGTTGCCTTGGGCTGGATTGAAAAAGGCTTTCAGCCTTTCGTTCCGGAAATCTGTCAATTATTGTTTTTATCGGAAAATACAAAGTTGACTCCGGTCTTTCCTGAGAGACGGGGTAAGCGAGACTAGAAAAGTCTTCTACGGAATCGGATTCCTCTCGCATAAGGCGAAATGGGGAGTTTCAAAAGGGTTCTTTTCCCCTTGTTACATTTTACCGCACTAAACGTCAGAAGTCAGGGAAAAAGGCTGATCAGGGTTGATGTTCATCAACAACGGCCATGTGGAGCAAGCCGGGATACTGGCCGCACCCGCGCAGGCGGTAGAAGAACCCCAGCGTTATCCTTCCCTGAAGTGGGGCCTTGTCGCGTTTATGGCAGGACTCGGGCTGATTATCATTGAGATGATCAGGGTCACATATCCCCCAGGTGTCGGCTATTACGAAAGTGCACTGCCCTACGGCATAGAACTGGTATTCATCTCCCTGGGTTTTCTGATCTACTTCTTTCTGGTGACCAGACTGAAAAAACCCGGCGTCTGAATCCGTAACAGTTCCTTCCGCCATCCTGCATCCTGCCCTTCACAAGGTTAGGATGCAGGATTTTTTTCGTACTAACCCATTTTTTGGGTATGTTTTTCTTTGCGTCCCGAAGGGACAACTTATTTCAGCCCAAGGCAACGCCTTGGGTATCAATGGGTCAATCTAATCAGCAGTATATTCTGAAATCTGATGAAACCCCCTCAGGAATTCCTCGGTTTTCATCCGCTTTTTCCCGGCAAGTTGCAAGTCGGTGATCCTCAGCCAACGGTCGCCGCAAGCCACCTCCAGGCTGTTTTTCCCGTCGGAGTTGAGTGTTCCCGGGAGGGTCCCCTCCCCTGCGGGATTGCCGTTTTCGGTCATGAAAATCTTCATTTCTGTTTCGGCGCCGGTTTCCCGATGCCGGAGGATCGTCCAGGCTGCCGGCCATGGGGAGAGACCACGTACCAGGTTTCGAATAGTTTCTGCGGGCTGGTTCCAGTCGATGCGCATATCTTCCCTGAAAATTTTCGGAGCCGCTTTCAGCATTCCCGCTTCGGCCAGAAGCTCCTCCTGGGAAATGGGGGAATAATTTCCGGCAGCCAGGGTATCAACGGTTTTCACCACCAGCCGGGCTCCTTTGACCATCAACCGGTCGTGGAGTTCACCTACTGTTTCGCCGGGAAGGACGGGTTCCTTCTCCCGGAAAAGAATTTTTCCGGTATCGATTTCATGAGAGAGAAGGAAGGTGGTTACCCCGGTTTCCTTTTCCCCGTTAATGATGGCCCGGTTGAGCGGGGCGGCTCCCCGGTATTGGGGAAGCAGGGAGGC
>CAYYJE010000200.1:0-2769 GCA_964472165.1 uncultured Prolixibacteraceae bacterium
TTTTAAGATGGATTCCGATAACCTGACACCCGAACAAAACGGCGACAATCAGTTTTTTCAGGAAAACAGGGCTCTGGAAGAAAAATACCGGATTGTCGCAGACAATACCTATGATTTGGAACGATGGATATTGCCTGACAAAACGTTAGCCTACATTTCCCCTTCCTGTGAAAGAATTACCGGGTATTCCCCCCGGGAATTTATGGATGACCGGGAGATATTCCTGAAAATGATCCATCCTGACGATGCGGGATGGTTTCAGGAATTATACAGAAACGCATTTTCCGGAGAGGAATTCAGGGAGATTGTAAGGTACCGGATTATCAGGAAGGACGGTCAGATCTGTTGGTTGGAAACCACCGCGGTGAAAGTTGTCGATTCTGGAGGAAATTTTGCCGGATACCGCACCAGCAGCCGGGATGTTACGGAAAGTGTCAATGTGGAAAATGAGCTGAAAATTTCAGAACAGCGATACCGCTGCCTTCTGGAATCCCAAACAGAACTAATCATCCGGCATTTAAGAGACAGCACCGTCACGTATGTCAACGAAGCTTTTTTAAAATTTATTGGTTGTCAGTCAGAGGATATTGTCGGGAAGAAGTGGTTTGACCTGGTTTCCGGAGAAGATGCGGAGCAGGTCAATCCTTTAATGGACATACTAACGCCGGAAGTTCCTTCCTCGAAGTATGAAATGATGAACAAAAGGTGGGACGGGGAGGAGCGGTGGTTCTCCTGGGTCAGTACCGGGATTTTCAATGAGGCGGGTGAATTGACGGATTTGCAGGTGGTTGGCAGGGATGTGACAGACAGGAAAGAATATGAATTGAAGCTAAAAGCGGCGCTGGAGGAGGTGGAGGTGCTGAAGCAGAAACTGGAGGCTGAAAATATCTATCTGAAAGACAAATTTGTTTCAGTAAAATCCTCCACCGGCATTTTATTTGATTCCGGGTTGATGGAAGAGGTGATGGGTAAGATCAACCAGGTGGCGGTGACCGATTCCCCGGTGCTGATCTACGGGGAGACGGGAACAGGGAAGGAGTTGGTTGCGCAGGCGATCCACAATGCCAGCACCCGCCGCAAAAAGCTGATGATCACCGTGAATTGCGCGGCGTTGCCGCCATCGCTGATCGAGAGTGAATTGTTCGGGCGGGAAAAGGGGGCCTATACCGGGGCGTTGTCGCGCCAGGTGGGGCGGTTTGAGCTTGCGCATAACAGCACCATCTTCCTGGACGAGATCGGGGAGTTGCCCCTGGAGATACAGGTGAAGCTGCTCCGGGTGCTGCAGTTCGGCGAGTTCCAGATGCTGGGGAGTCCCGAGACCCGGAAGGTCGATGTGCGGATCATTGCCGCCACCAACAAGGATCTGACGCAGGCCATGGCCGACGGAAGCTTCCGGAGTGACCTTTTTTACCGGCTGAATGTATTTCCCATCAATTTGCCGCCCCTTCGGAAAAGGAAGGAGGACATTCCATTGCTGGCCTGGGCTTTCACCGATGAAATTGCCACCAAACAGGGGAAGCGGATTGACAAGATTTCCACGGAAAGCATGAACCGTTTGTTGCGGCACGACTGGCCGGGGAATATCAGGGAGTTACGCAATGTCATTGAGTATAGCATTATCATGGCGAAGGGGCTGGTGCTGGATGTGATTTTACAGAACGGCCACGCGGGGCAGACAACCGATGAAAGTCTGGAGAACGAGGAACGCCGGCACATTGAAAGGGTATTGAACCTCACCAACTGGCGCATCCGGGGAAAAGAGGGAGCTGCGGAGCGGCTGGGACTGAAGGAGTCCACGCTGCGCTTCCGGATGAAGAAGCTGGGCATTCAGCGGCCTACATAGATCCAAAAAAATACCAACTTGCACTTAATTTTGAAAATGCGCAGTATATTGCGCAAAGTCCGCGTATTATTGCGCGGTCCGGAGAAGGGAGTTTGAGAATATTTCCGTCCGGAATTTTACTAAATAGATAAAATAGAGATAGTTGTAAACTCCGGAAGCACCAGCTTCCGGAGTTTTTTATTTGTTGGAGTGATTGTTGCAATTGCGGCACGATACGCAACTTCCTGACTTGTGACATTTAGTGCGGTAATAAATTCCACTTGGCTATGAGTCCAGCCAGTTTGCTCTTTAACACATCATTCATCGGCGATCGAAAAACAAATACCTCTTTTGTCAGGTTATCCTTAATGTGTGTCTCCGTTATATTCCAGATCAGGAACCGGATCTCTCTTAGTGATAATTTAGTGGTCAGCTCCAGGTATTTCTCAGCTATCAACGCTACGAAGCAAATCAGGACATGTGCTTTAATCGCATCATGGTTCTGATGGTAAATCGGGCGGGCTTGCAAATCGAACTTGCTCATCCGAAACGACTGTTCAACGTGCCAGAGCTGGTGGTAACGATCTATTATTGAGGAATTTGACAGTTCCTGTTCCGGCATGTTGGTACAATACCCTTTTATTCCAAGCAGTAGTTTTCTTTTTTCTATCAATGCCGTATTCAGTTCAATCTTCTCTTTTTTAACCTTTTTGATGAACTTGGCTTTAACTTTTAGGGACTGCTTGGCAACCAACTCTTCCGCTTTTTGGACCTGCTTGGTTAATTCATTGGATTCCTTTTTATATCGTTTGAGCGAAAAATCACAAATTAAGTCACCATGTCTTGAAGGGAATCGCGCAATTGTGCCGGGATTAGCATTCAATTCGCCGTTGATTTTCTTTACCATGGCCAGGCTTGCATTGGACAACCTGGCACCGACAATATAG
>CAYYJE010000201.1:0-2602 GCA_964472165.1 uncultured Prolixibacteraceae bacterium
TTTTTCTGAGCCAGGCACATACCAGGAAACAGGAAGAAGAAGAGAAGGAGATTAACTGATATTGAATTCTTCATATCAGTATTTGTTTTGATGCCGGGAATATACCTGATAAAACCGTTCCCTGATTGCAGGGGTATCTCCGATGGTCAGATACACATCGTATTCGAAAACAAATCCGGGTGTTATACTCAACTTCCGGAGGGGGGCAAAATAGGAACAGGCACTGCCTTGGGGCCCCGATTTTCCATCGCCTTCGAACCGGTATGTGGTCAGTACGGTCGTTCCCGGAGTAAAAACTCCGATTCCCCAGCCAGTGCTGTCGGTATATGCGGCCCAGCATTCATCGCTTTGTTGCGCTTCGTTGGGCCATCCCGGGACTACCTGCTTCAGCGCTTCGTTGTTCCAGGGATTTTTGCCGTTGTAAAAAACAAGGTTGGGTAAATCGTAATCGACAAAAACCGCTGGAAGTTCCTGAGAACATGGTTGATGGGAATGTTGTCCGGAATAGGAAAACCGGAAACGAATCCGGGCCATATCTCCTTTCAGGCTAATGTTTGTTTCCATAATGGCTGAATCGATGTCTACGCCTGTGGCCCAGTGTTTTGGTCGCGATTTCAGGTAAAGCGTTTTCTTCCTGATTTTGCTTTCGAGAACTTTTGCCGGCTCACCCAGATAACCCCCACCCTGTACGGGGTTCCATCGCCAGGGCTGTTTTGCCCAGTAACTCCCATCAATATCACCGTAATACGACTGCTGGATAAACCGTCCTTTGTCGTTATGGTTCAGCAGGTTTCGCCCGAATTTGCTTTCGGCAAAATAAAAAATACTTCCTCCTGCCGACATGTCAACCCCCAACCGTATTTCCCCATTGTCGATATATCTGAAGTCAGCCCTGTTTTGGCCCCTTGCATGCCAGGGAAAAAGGAGGAATGCAAAAATTACAAAATGAACCAGGCTTGTTCTTTTTCTCATCTTATATGTCTTTGTGTGAATGAACCAAAACAAGTTCTTCATCTTCATTTTTCAGGCAAGTTAAGAATTACTCCAATACAATTACAGAATGGATTCCGATCCGTTGAATTGTTGTTTCCACCACACCCCCGGAAAAGGAGAAGGTCAGCGATTCGTTTTCAGGCTGAAGCATCACCTTCCGTGGGGCCCTGTCAGTTCTGATTTTCACCGAAAGGGGTCCGACCGGAGGAATCTCATCATAGCGGGCCACCTTTTCATTTGAATGGTCACCCGAAATATTGATGAGGTTGACAGCCAGTTTATCATCCAGTGTGTTGACAGTAACCACCACATTGGCCGAACCTTTCACTTCGGCAACCGGCACCGGGAAAAGTTCGCGGACGATGGAATTCACAAAATTACGGTAAACAGGATTGGCGGTTTCGGTGTATTTTTTTGAGATATCGAGATAAACTCCTGCTATTTTGCCTTTTCCGTATGAGGTGACCGATGCAGCAGGCGACGATTGAAACCGCAAATCGGAAGCGGGATACCTGAATCCGCAGGCAGTGGCGCCATCCTTCAATTTAACCGGCTGAAACAGGGTATTGATGCCTGCCATTTCGTGGCCGTAGGCCAGAAACTGAGTCGACACTGTCGCAGAATCCGAAAATTCAACATTCAGTGCCCCGGCAAACAAAGCGGTTGCACCTGTACCAACCACCAGCAGATTTCCGCCATTCTCTGCATAAGTCAGCAATTCGGCCTTAAAATCTTCTGCCAGATACCGGCATTCCGGAATCACAATCAACGGCCAGGCATCCATTCTTCCCTTCAGGTGGTGTTCCATCAGAATTTCCGCGGCATTCTGTCCGTTCAAAAGCAGATTCAGCATTCCTCTCAACGGGTCGTTAACTGAGGAATTCGGATAAAGTCCGCGGGTGTATTTTTTGTAATTCTCAGATGAATAGAGCAAGGCAACCTGTGGAACAGGTTTTGCATTCCGGCAATACGGCTGCCGCTCACGGCAAAATTCCGCCACCTCCTTCATCAGTCCGAATTGCCAGGGTTGCGGCGAAGCATCGCGGTTTTGCTGAAAATATACCTGGTAACCTCCCCCCATGGAGATGACCGTGGCAGCAAGTTGCTGCAGCTGTGCAGCCGACTTGGTGACCGGCACGCCCGTACCGAAATTGTAGGCAAAACTCCATGCCATCAGATCCCAGGGTTTTCCCTGCGGCGCTATGCAGCGCGACTCGAAGAGCCCGCTGTATACACTGTTCACATGGCTGAAATCGCCAGAAATAAAGTCGAGGTCAATATCCACCGGCTCGGGCATGTGCGATGAGAAGGCCCAGTTGCTTGTAATCTGGAATTCCGGGTTGTAGCGGTGTAACTCATTGGTGTAATGGGCCACATACTGCCGGAATGCCTTCCGGTTAAATTCGTTGAACTCATAACCGCCCGGGTCGGCGAACGCTTTTGGAATTTGCCGGATGCCGGTTTCGGCGCGAAAAGCGTTGATCATTTCCGGACTGTAATCGGCCTGCAGCGCCCAGCACTCGCCATCGATCCAGCAACCATCGATATCATAATTGTCAATCAGTTCTTTAAACTGCGGAATCAGCAGGCTGTCCACATAAGGACCTTT
>CAYYJE010000202.1:0-2371 GCA_964472165.1 uncultured Prolixibacteraceae bacterium
CCCCAGACGGAAACACAGGGCAGGGTGCACACTTCGGCGGCAACCGTAGCGGTATTGCCTGAGGCGGAGGAGTTTGATGTGGAGCTTAAGGAAAGCGACATCCGGAAGGACACCTATTGCTCGTCGGGTCCCGGCGGTCAGTCGGTGAATACCACCTATTCGGCCATCCGCCTGACTCATATTCCCACGGGAATCGTGGTCACCTGCCAGGATGAAAAATCACAGCTGAAGAACCTGGCCAAGGCCATGACGGAACTGCGAACCCGTATCTACAACATGGAATATCAGAAGTATATGGATGACATTTCGCGTCGTCGCAAAACCATGGTTTCAACCGGCGACAGGTCTGCCAAGATCCGGACCTACAACTGGCCACAGGGCCGTGTTACCGACCACCGGATTGGCCTTACCCTCTATAACCTGCAGGCAATTGTGGCCGGAGATCTCGATGAAATCATCGAAAAGCTGATGGTGGAAGAGAACTCGGAACGGCTGAAGGTCGCCGAGATCTGACCATTTGCCTGCGGCGGGAAACCGGTATTGAGTAACCGGTTATCGGTCTGGAACCTTGAACCAGAAACCTGAAACCTGGAATTTGGAACCCTTAAACGACTATTGAACGGCGAAGCCTTTGAACCTTTGAACTTTTCTCGTCCCCGACCTTATTCCTGAGCAGGTACTTGTTTTTTTCGTCTGAATAACAGCCTGAAAATAAAGAAGAAGCTGGCCAGGATGAGAAGCGCAATGACAATGGGGATGATGATGGTCACGATGGGGGTTACGGTGGCGGCTACATTCTCACCTGTGGAAACCAGAAAATTCCCTGCTCCTCCCGTAGTTCCCGTAGACCCCAGCCGGAGTGCTGCGGTTCCTCCCTGAACAGCTGCTGCAGCACCTCCTCCCACAATAAAACTGGTGATCCATTTTACCAGTTCACTGTCGGCAGGAAGCACCGATGCCGTAATCAGGGTGCCGGCACCCACTGCAAGGGGGGTGGAAATCGTATCCAGCAGATTGTCCACAAATGGGATATAGTAAGCACCGACTTCCACTACCGTGGCAGCTCCCAGACTGATCAGTGCCGTGTTCCCCGACAGCCAGTTAAAACTTTCGGTAAGCGGAAGGAATCCTAACCGGGCAGCAATTCCCGCAATCAAAAGCGGAAGGAATACCCTGAATCCCGTACTCGCACTAAGTCCGATCCCAAGGGCAATGGCAGTAATGACTTCTTTTTCCATCTTTGTTTTTTTCTATTTGTTCAAAGGTAGTTAATTATATTTCACCTTAAATTGTATCTTTAAAAATTGAAAATGGTATGGCAAATTCCCTGCCAAAAGATTATAAACAGTAAAACAGGATTTTATCGATGGACAAATCGGAACTTTTCGGGCAGATACGTCACAAACGTAGTTTTCTTTGTATAGGTTTGGATGCTGACATATTGAAGATTCCCCCATTCCTCAGGGAGACCAGTGATCCCGTTTTTGCATTCAACAAGGAGATTGTGGATGCAACCCATGATTTATGCGTGGCCTACAAACCTAATCTTGCATTTTATGAGAGCATGGGTGTAGCCGGTTGGGTGAGTCTGGAAAAAACAGTATTGTATATCAGGGAAAAATATCCGGATCTTTTTGTAATTGCGGATGCCAAACGGGGAGATATCGGGAATACCAGCTCCATGTATGCCAGGGCTTTTTTCGACCACATGGATTTCGATGCCATCACGGTGGCCCCTTATATGGGAGAGGATTCGGTTAAACCTTTTCTGGGCTATCTCGACAGGTGGGTTATTTTACTGGCGCTGACTTCAAACAAGGGAGCCGCAGATTTTCAATTGGTGAAGGATGCAGAAGGTGAAAAGCTCTATGAGAAGGTGCTCCGTACTTCCCAAAACTGGGGATCTACCGATCAGATCATGTATGTTGTAGGTGCCACACAGGCTGATAAAATAAGGGAAATCAGGGAGATTGTACCTGACCATTTCCTGCTCGTTCCAGGAATTGGAGCGCAGGGAGGGAGTCTGGAAGAAGTAACCCGTTATGGAATGAACGACCAGTGCGGATTGTTGGTTAACGCGTCCAGGTCCATCATTTATGCATCCGATGGCCCTGATTTTGCGGAAAGGGCCCGTGATGAAGCCATGAATCTCCAGGTTGACATGGAAGAGTTGCTTCTGGAAGCCGAACTGATATAATTTAAACATAAAAACAGAAGGATATGAAAGAACATCAATGGCATTCCCTGCTTGGAATTCTGGAGGGAGAAGTGCCACCTGACCCCGTAGCCGGGTTTATTATTGACAGTCCATGGCTTCCCGGATGGGCCGGTATCAGTACGCTTCAGTATTATTCATCGGAGAAAATGTGGT
>CAYYJE010000203.1:0-2327 GCA_964472165.1 uncultured Prolixibacteraceae bacterium
GGGTTGTTAGCTCAGTTGGTTTAGAGCATTACCTTGACAGGGTAGGGGTCACTGGTTCGACTCCAGTACAACCCACCGGAGCGGCAATGGATCCATTGCCGCTTTTAGTTTTATCAGACCATATATGTGGGTTACCCTTTCCAAAATCTGCCGGCACGTTTAAAATATTATTTGCTATCTTGCTTCGCAGTTTAACATCGCATATTTAACATATCTCAAAATCTATGAAGAAATTCGCTTTTAGTGTTGCTTTCCTCCTCTCATTTGCCGTTCTGGCAGTTTCTCAGGAGGCTGTGTCTTCCAAATATACAATCCTTTTGTCGGGAGCTTCCTTTGCATCCTCTGCCAACGGATGGTTTGAAATGGGTTGCGAAAAACTTGACGCCACCCCGCTAAACCGGGCCATCGGGGGTGAAGCCATCGCCAATACCGCCAACAGGATGATCGATGGCACCCTTTATACCCGGGAAGAAATGGAAATTATCGATGCCTTTGTGATCATGCAGGTCCATGAACGCGATGTCTTTGACGAAACGGGTCTGAAAACGGATTGGAAGGAGTACACCACTCCCTTTGACCGCACCAACTATGCGGCAGCTTTTGATTATGTGATCAAGCGGTACATTTCCGAATGTTACAACCTGAAATTCGATCCGAACTCAAAATATTACGGAAAGCCATATGGTAAGCCGGCTGTGATCGTGTTGTGCACCGACTGGCACGATGCCCGGGTGACCTACAATACCTCGGTCCGGAAACTGGCTGCTAAATGGGGTTTCCCGGTTGTGGAGTTTGACAGGTACATCGGGTTTTCAAAAAACCAGGTGCACCCGGTTACCGGAAAACAAACCAGCCTGATTTTTTCGACCGACACCCAGAAAATCGACAGCGTACTTTACGGATGGCACCCCGCGCGGGGAAAGGAGAGTTTTATCCAGCAACGGATGGCCTCCATCTTTGCCGGTTTGATGGAGCGGATCCTGGTGCCCCTTTCGCCGGAACTTCAGGAAAAACAGTGAAAATGACATGAAAGCAAAATATTAACCAGCTGATATTCTTATGAAAAAGTTACTTGCAGGATTATTTTTTATCCTCTTTTCACTTTCCCTGTCTGCAGATCCCATATCCCCTGTTCCCGGGCTTATTCCCAAACCCTGGAAGATGAAGGTAAACCAGGGCAATTACCAGTTTCCCATCAATGGGGTAATCAGTTACAATGGCGCTGAAGCCGCCCCGGTGGCCGGAATGATGGGTGACTTCCTGGAAACCCGGTTTCAGTGTAAATGTGAAGTCCGTAAATCGGGGAAGATCAGGAAGGGGATAAATCTGGTTGTGGACCCGGCTTTTGAAAAAGATGCCTACAAGCTGGAAGTCACTTCCGGTGGAGTTCTGATCAAGGGAAGTCCGTCGGGACTTTTTTACGGGATGCAGACACTCATCCAGCTGATGCCTGCCGTGATGGGGGCCCCCGTTCTGCTTCCGCAGATTTCTATCGAAGACAAACCAAGGTTCGGATACCGCGGGGCGATGCTCGATGTGGGCCGTTATTTTTTCACCGTGGATGAGGTCAAGCGGTTTATCGACCAGATGGCTTTTTACAAACTGAACATTTTCCATTTTCACCTTACCGAGGATGGAGGATGGAGGGTGGAAATCAGGAAGTATCCTAAGCTTACCGAAATTGGTGCCTGGAGGAGAGGAACACAGACCAGCCGGCAACCCGATGGATTCGACAAACTTCCCCACGGAGGTTTTTATACTCAGGAGGAGTTGAGGGAGCTGGTGGCCTATGCACAGCAGCGTCACATCACCATCGTTCCGGAAATTGACATGCCGGGTCATACCATGTCGGCCCTTGCAGCCTATCCGGAATATTCATGCACGGGAGGACCATTCAAAGTCCTCGAGATGTGGGGTATCCAGAAAGATATTCTCTGTGCCGGGAATGAGGCCACCTTCGGTTTTGTGGAGGATATCCTCGATGAACTCCTCGACATCTTTCCTTCGCCCATCATCCATGTGGGAGGAGATGAGGCCCCTAAAGAGCGGTGGAGCAAGTGTCCCAAATGCCAGGAGCGGATCAGAAAGGAAGGACTGAAGGATGAACATGAGTTGCAGAGTTATTTCATCGGAAGGATTTCGCGTTATCTCGAACAAAAAGGACGCAAGTTGCTGGGCTGGGATGAAATCCTGGAAGGGGGTCTCGCTCCCAATGCCATGGTGATGAGCTGGAGGGGCGAGAAGGGAGGCATTGAGGCTGCCCGTCAGAAACATGAAGTGGTCATGGTCCCCAGCAGCTTCCTGTACCTCGACTATTACCAGGGAAA
>CAYYJE010000204.1:0-2312 GCA_964472165.1 uncultured Prolixibacteraceae bacterium
TGGAAAAAGTGACGGACAGCGACCTCTTCCTGCTTCCGGAGATGTTCTCCACCGGTTTTTCCATGGATGCGGATGAATTGGCAGAAGAGATATCAGGGCCGACTGTGAGCTGGATGAAAAGCAAGGCAGCCTCCCTTCAGGCAGTGGTGGCAGGAAGCCTCATAATTGCCTGTAACGGTCATTACTACAACAGACTGGTTTGGGCACGGCCCGATGGACAGGTTGAATGGTACGACAAGCACCATCTCTTCACCATGGGCGAAGAACACCTCTATTATTCAACCGGCAACCGTAGGGTCACGGTGGAATGGAAAGGGTGGAGGATCCGGCTCCTGGTATGCTATGATCTCCGCTTCCCGGTCTGGAGTCGTAACCACGATGAGTACGACTTGCTGATTTACCTCTCAAACTGGCCTTCAGCCCGCCATGCCGTATGGAAAACGTTGCTGCAGGCCAGAGCCCTTGAAAACCAGTGTTATTGTGCCGGGGTGAACAGGATTGGCGCCGATGGCATGGGAATCCTCCATTCCGGGGATTCAGCCATGGTGACTCCCCGGGGCGAAGCCACCTGGCTGGGTGACGGGGAATCCACCCGTACTTTCGTGTTGAACCTTGCGGATCTTCACCGATTCAGGGAAAAATTTCCTGTGCTGAACGACAGGGACAGGTTTAATGTGGAAGAGCAGATCCCGTAAACGGGTAATGTTCAAAGGTTTCGCCGTTCAAGAGTTCAAATGCCTTCAGCGTTCAAAATTGTTCAAGGGTTTGTCCAGAATTTGAAATGCCGGGAGTCCCTTCTTCGCTCCATCGCTCCATCGCTTAGTCGCCCCGTCTCTTCGTCTCTTCGTCTCTATTTCTCAGGTTATTCCTCAGGAACTCCTCCATCCGCTGATAGAGATGCATGGTGGTGTTTCCGCCGCGAATTCCGTGATTTCTGTTGGTATAGATGGCCATGTCGAACTGGATTCCGGCCTGGACAAGTGCTTCGGCATACTCCATGGTATTCTGGAAATGGACGTTGTCGTCGGCAGATCCATGGACCAAAAGCAGACGGCCCACAATTTTCCCGGCGTGGGAAATGGGGGAGTTCTCATCATATCCCTGAGGATTCTCTTCAGGGGTGCGCATGTACCTTTCCGTGTAAATGTTGTCGTAGTACCGCCAGTTGGTAACCGGGGCCACGGCAATGCCAGCCCTGAACAAAGCTCCTCCCTTCGACATGGTCAGTGCAGTCATGAACCCGCCGTAACTCCAGCCCCATATGGCGATGTTCCCGGGATCTGCATAGGGAAGTCCTGCGAGGTACCTGGCTGCTTCCACCATGTCGTCCGATTCGTATTTCCCCAGCTGCATATAGGTAATTTTCCTGAAATCCTCTCCCCGTGCGGCCGTTCCGCGTGGATCCACACATGCCACCAGATATCCTTCCTGGGCCAGGTATTCGTTCCACCCCACACTCCAGGAATCGGTAACCTGTTGGGAATTCGGGCCACTGTACTGGGTCATTACCACCGGATATTTTTGGGAGGCATCAAATCCTAAAGGTTTGATCATCCAGCCGTTCAACAAGGTGCCATCGGAGGTTCTGACCCGGAAAAACTCCTTTTGCGGCACGTTGAAAAGCTTCAGCTTTTCCTTCAGGGCGCTGTTGTCTTCAAGCACCCTGATTTGTTTTCCTTTCCAGTCGTGAAGCGTAACCAGCAAAGGAGTATGCAGATCGGTGAAGTAGTTGATGTAGTAATTGAAACCTTTGCTGAAGAGCGCCCGGTTCGTTCCTGGAGTGCCCGGAAATTTGCCTTTCTTTTTCCCGTCAGCGGAGGTAAAACAGACTTCCCGGCAGAGGGGTGACTCTTCCGAAGCCTGGTAGTAGAAAAGTTTTCTGGCCGCATCGTAACCGTAAAAATCGGTCACATCATATTCTCCGCGGGTAAGCTGGCTTACTTCAAAACCGTTCTTGTCGTGAAGGTAAAGGTGCGCGTAACCGTCTCTCTCGCTGGTTACTACAAACCGGCCATCTTCCAGGTAAACCAATTTGTCAAGGAAACTTTCGTCAATGTACCTTTCATTTTTCTCTGTGAAGAGGGTGCGGGTATCCCCTGTGAACGGATTGGCATACAGCACGTCAAGCTGGTTCTGCTTCCGGTTCATGCGCAGGATGGCCAGGTTGGAAGCATCGGGGACCCATCTGACCCTGGGAATATAAACATCGGTCTCTTTTCCGATATCGGCCCTGATGGTGGTTTTTGACCTGATTTCATAGATGCAGACGGTCACCAGTGAGTTCGGTTCCCCTGCCTTGGGATATTTGAATG
>CAYYJE010000205.1:0-2286 GCA_964472165.1 uncultured Prolixibacteraceae bacterium
GAAGGGACCAGCAGTTTTGCCGCGACATTTCCCTTGCCTGTGAAGGGAAAGATCGCGATAAATCCCAAAAATCCAAGCAGGAAAAATTCCCAAAGATCCTGAACCGGAAAGAGCCACCCCACAAGTGCCACTACCAGGATGGCCCCCAATGCGGCGACACTGTGCTGAATTTTAAGCAGGGTCCGAAGCAGTATTTCTCTCTCTCCTGAAAGTGCGGAATGCACGAACCTGGCAGTCAGTATGGAAAACAAGGGCATCAGGAAATAGATGTAGTTGGGCAGTTTGCCGTGCGACACCGTGAGGATCCCAAAAACAAACCAGATCCCCGAAAACACGAACCAGTCATTTCCCATGAACCTGCGCTGCGCCAAATCCCTGAATTCATGCCATACCGCAATGAATAGCAGGATCATCCAGGGGAAAAAGAGTACGAACAGATTCAGGAAATAAAAGAGGTAGTTGAAATCCTTGCTGACCAGTGTACCACTGATTCTGCCGATGTTGTTGCCCCAGAAGTAAAAGAGGATGCCCTCGCTGCCAAATTGTTTGTATAAACCCATAAGTGCCGGGATGATCATGATGACCACGAGAAGGATGCCGGCATACCACCTCGGGTCGGTCAGCCGTTTATACTGACGGGTAAACAGGAGGGTTCCCGTCACGGCAAAGGCCGGAACCACTGCACCTACCGGCCCTTTGGTCAGCATGGCCAGTCCGATTGCCAGGAATCCGCCTGTCAGGTGACGGGTCCGGTTGGTCTTCAGGAAAACGGCAAATTGCCACAGCGACAGGGTCACAAAGGTTTGCAGTACCGTGTCGGTATGGATGTCCATGTGGTAAAGGAAAAAAATCTGAGAACTGCCAAGAAAGAGGGCTGCCAGAATTCCGGTGTTCCGGTTGAAGAGGCTTTCACCAAGCCTGAATGTGGCGTAAAGACCCCAGAAAGACAATAGCAGGACCGGGAGTTTGAACGCGAAATCCGAAATGCCAAAAAGACTGAACGAAACCGCGCTGAGCCAGAAAAGCAGGGGGGGTTTCTGGTTGTAGGGTTCTCCGTGGACCTTCAGATTGATGAAGTCGCCGGTTTCCAGGATTTCCCGGGCTATAAGCGCATATTTGCTGGCATCGCGGGTGACATGCACGAAAAGTCCGGCGATGAGGGCTGCCAGGGCCACCAGCAAAAGTAAAAGGATGATCCGGGTATACCGGCCATCAAAAAGACGATCACTCATTTCCGGAATGGATTGTAAAGTTCAAAAATAGTTTTTTCCCTATCTTTGTCCAAAATGGCGACCATGAAACTTTGGGAAAAAGGGATTTCAATTGACAAGGCGATAGAAGCATTCACCATCGGAAAAGACCGTGAGCTTGATCTGTTGCTGGCTCCCCACGATATTCTGGGTTCCATGGCACATGTGCAGATGCTGGAATCAATCGGACTTATTGCAAAGGAGGAGCTGCCCCCGGTATACAGTGCCCTGCAGGAGTTGTATTCTCAATCGCTTGAGCCCGGTTTTGTCATTGAAGAGGGAATTGAAGATATCCATTCCCAGGTGGAGTTGATGCTGACGCGCAGGCTGGGCGACCTGGGAAAGAAAATTCACAGCGGGAGATCCCGGAACGACCAGGTCCTTCTTGACCTGAAATTGTATTCCAGGGCCAAAATTGAGGAACTGGTGCTGAAGGCTGAACTGCTGGCGGAGACCTTGCTGGAAAAAAGCGACCAGTACAAGGAGATCCTGATGCCCGGTTATACCCATCTTCAGGTGGCCATGCCTTCAAGTTTTGGATTGTGGTTCGGAGCCTATGCGGAAAGCCTTGCCGACGACCTGATGGTTCTCCAGTCGGCATGGAAAATGGTGAACCAGAATCCATTGGGTTCTGCTGCCGGATATGGTTCTTCCTTCCCCCTCGACCGGACCATGACCACCCGCCTTCTTGGTTTTGACCAACTCAGCTATAACGTGGTTTATGCCCAGATGGGACGGGGAAAGAGCGAACGGGTAGTCTCCTGTGCCCTGGCAAACCTGGCTTCCACGCTTTCCAAACTCGCCTGGGATGTGTGCCTTTTTATGAGCCAGAATTTCAATTTCGTGTCTTTGCCCGAGGAGCTGACAACAGGTTCAAGCATCATGCCCCACAAGAAAAATCCCGATGTCTTTGAACTCATCAGAGGGCATTGCAACAAAATCCAGGCTTTGCCTTATCAGGTTACTTTGATATCCAATAATCTTCCCAGCGGCTATTTCCGCGATCTCCAGGTGATGAAGGAAGTTTTCCTCCCTG
>CAYYJE010000206.1:0-2272 GCA_964472165.1 uncultured Prolixibacteraceae bacterium
GTGGTCATCTACGACCCCAGCGGCGGTTTCGTCACCGGAGGAGGCTGGATCATGTCGCCTGCAGGAGCCTACCTTGCGAATACAACTCTTACGGGCAAAGCCACCTTCGGCTTCGTTTCCAAGTATAAAAAAGGTTCCAACGTCCCTGAAGGGAATACCGAATTCCAGTTCCACGCCGGAAACCTGAACTTCAAGAGTTCTTCCTACAATGCCGGATCGCTGGTGATCGCGGGTGCCCGCGCCATCTACAAGGGAACTGGCACCATCAACGGAACCGGCAACTACGGCTTTATGGTATTCGCCATCGACGGACAGATAAGCGGCGGAGGCGGCTTTGACAAATTCCGGATCAAAATCTGGGATAAGAACAATGGCGATGCTGTTGTGTATGACAACGGACTCAGCGCCGACGAGAATGTGGATGCGGCCACTGCCCTTGGCGGCGGATCGATCGTGATCCACAGTACGGCCAAGAAAGCGGCTGAAATCAATATTTCCGCATCCGCATCCAAACCCGGACTCCTTGTCTACCCGAACCCGTTCAGCGACAGGTTGCGGTTCGAGTTCACCTCTCCCACCGACAGCCATGCCCGGATCGACCTCTTCGATATGGCCGGGAAACTCGCCAAAACCATCTTCGATGCACCCATCCGGGGCAACGAAAGCTACAATGCCGAATTTGTCCCCGAAGGACAGGTGAGCGGCATGTACATCTACAGGATGACCATCGGAAATGAAGTATTCAACGGCAAGGTAACCTTCAGGAAGTAAAAAGGAATCCGTTCCTTAAAGCTTAGTAAAAGCGGGTCTCCAAAAGGGGATCCGCTTTTTTGATTCCCCGGCGACCGGACACGGGCACAACAATGACAATGATTTAGTCATTTGCGCTGCGCGCGTCATTCAATGACTACTGAGTGGTGGGTATGTGCAGGGAACCACCCCGACATTTCATTCGTACCTCATGAAACGCCACCCCTCCTATCCCTGCGGGCAGGAGGGGAAACATTCGTATTCCACTGGATATCCCGGGAAAACTGAGTGTAACCCACTGACGCTTCGGTCAGTGTCTCCGCTGCGCTCCGACTTGAACAAATTTGAACAACTTTTGAACGGCATGAAGTGCCCTGGAACGGCGAAGCTCTGGAACGCTGAGGCGAAGCCGAAAGCGTTGAACCTCCCTACGCTCCGGTCAGGATTTTCAATCCGCTCCGGCATGGACGCCGCAGGCAGAAATATCTGTGTAAATCTGTGGATAAAAAAGAAAAGAAGTGATAACTTTATAGAAAATAAAACCCAAATGAACACATCACAAACCTATTCTCACCTGAATGCGGAGGATATTATCCGCAAGGTGTTCCCTGAGCTGTTGAAGGAAATCAGGGAAATCATCCGGTCAGTTGACGCGGCTGCGACCAAAACCAAACCCGGTAAACCGGGTACGGGAAAAATGTTGTATGATCCCAAAATGCTGAGCAAAGCATTCGAAAAGGAGTTTTTCAGCCATGCGTGGAACTCCTGCCGGCACGGTCATTACGTCACCCTCAACAGGAACCTGATGGAAGAGACACAATCGATGCTTCCGGCGGAACAAAAGGAATTTCTTCTCTCAAAAGGAGAAAAAGATCCCCTCTACCGGTTCTGTGAAGTCGACTTCATGAAGGAAAAACTGTCGGTAGAAGTGCAGTTCGGGAAACACCCGTCGGTAGTTACCGATCTGTTCATCAAACACACCCTGTTTTACACAGCAGGCTTAACGGAGGCTGCTGTTGAAATTCTTCCCACCCGGAACATGGCCGGTGAAATGAGCCCGGGTACCGCCTTTTTTGAAGCGGAAGTCTATAACCTGATGCGCCAGGGATCTGCTGGCCCCGGAGTGCCGTTGCTGATCCTGGGCGTAGAACCGTAAAGCGGCAACCGGTCTCAAAAAGCCCTGTTTATTTTTTAGTTACAGGTTCCATGGCCTGTTATTCTGTGATTCAGTGATCCCGTGATCCGGTGGTTCAGACTCGTCGGAGCCGGGATTTCGCTGCACTAAGCGTGTCATTCAATGTCATTTTGGCCTGCGGCGTCATTCATTTGTCAATGGGCCTCCGGCCGTCATTCAGGCTTTGCCTGTCATTGGCGCTGCGCGCGTCATTCATTTGTCATTTGGCAAGTGCAGGGAACCACCCCGTCATTTCATTCGTACCTCATGAAACGCCACCCCTCCTATCCCTACGGGCAGGAGGGGAAACTTTCGTATTCCAATGGATATCCCTGGAAAACTGAACGT
>CAYYJE010000207.1:0-2169 GCA_964472165.1 uncultured Prolixibacteraceae bacterium
GGGTTGCCAACAGGAGGATTTGACAATGGATGATCTTGCCTTGAAATCCGCAGCCATTCCTGAACTGACATTGACTTATCCGGATGAAGCTTGTCCCGGGGAAGATTTCACCATCGTATTCTCATCGAACTGCGGTAAGGTAATGATAGAAAGAGGTTACATCAATGGTGACCCCATCCTGGATGATCAGGGGTTCACTGTCGGTTACGAAAAGATTTATGCCGGATTGACCTGTGACACTGAATTCCTCCAATGGGAAGCCATTGGTAATGATGAGTTTCTGTCATGTACCGGAAGCACCATCACCGGGAACTGGCAGGAAGTGGGGAGCTATGTATACAGGGCCAAACTGAACCAAAAGGCGGTTAAGAAATCAGGATGCCCGGACTGTGCTGATTTTAAGGGAAACCGGTTTGAATGTTTTATGGTGACCGTAGCAGAATGCAGTTCCGGAACTTTTACCGACAGTCGTGACGGAAATGAATACGACTGGGTGAAGATCGGGGATCAAGTCTGGATGGCGGAAAACCTTGCGTATTTGCCTGTAGTGAGCGGACCATCGACCGGCTCTGAGACGGACCCATTCATGTATGTAAACGGTTATGACGGTACCGATGTGGAGGATGCCAAGGCTACTGCGAATTACTCCACGTTTGGGGTGTTGTACAACTGGCCGGCGGCATTGACAGCTTGCCCGGAAGGATGGCACCTTCCCAGTGATGCGGAGTGGACAACATTAACCGATTATTTGATAAACAATGGTTATGGTTATGAAGGAAGTGGGGATGACATTGCCAAATCCATGGCAGCAACAACAAACTGGAATTGGTATTTAATGCCCGGCACTCCGGGAAATGATCTTGCCCCTAATAACAGCAGCGGTTTCTCGGGGCTTCCTGGCAGTTACCGTATGAGCGCTGGTATTTTCTACAACGTTGGCAGCATCGGTTTCTGGTGGTCCTCTTCGGAGTACTCTACGAATGGCTCCTGGTACCGGCGCCTGACCTACTTCAACTCCAATGTAAACCGGTACATCAGCGGCAAGGTGGACGGTTTCTCCGTGCGGTGTCTCAATGATTTATAGCGAACAAAGTGATCATTGTTTATTTGACTATTAATACCCGCACAGCGGGTCGCAATTTCTACACAACGGGGAGGCATCAGGCCTCCTTTGTTGTTTTTTGACGCCTGTTGCTGTTTTGTCCTTTATCCTGATTTGAGGTGGTTCTATTTTCCCTGCAAAAAGCAGGGCATGGCCACCACCTGTACCCGCATGGTCAATCTTTACAATGGCGGTCAGGTCTGAGACATGAGGAAGGACCATTCAGACTGGTCACTTTCATAAAAAACCCTGTATGAAAGAATAAAGGGGAACTCAACAGTTCCCCTTCTTTCAAATGTTAACCCCCAAACACACAATAGTCAGATCTAAATCTGACATGAAGTGTAACAAACATAGAAAGAATTATTGAATTTCCAACAATCCAAAGAAAAAAATTATGGGTTAGTTATAAACTTCTGTATATATGTATCAGTTGATAATAAAATGAAATGAGCCTATGGCAGGAACCGGCCTTTTGCCGCCTTAGCGGAGCGGAGTGGTTTTTCCCTTTATTGTCCTGCCAGAGTCTTGGCAATGCGGATCCCGTCGGCACCACTGGAGACGATACCTCCCGCATAGCCGCTTCCTTCCCCTGCCATCCAAAGGTTGTCGAAACCCTCACATTTTCCGGTTTCATCGCGGATCACCTGTACGGGAGAAGATGTTTTACTTTCAAGTCCCAGCAAAATTCCGGTTTCGAAGCCTTTCAGCTTGTGGCTGAATTCACGGAGCCCTTCGGAAATTGAATGGATCACGGCATCGGGAAGCATCTTCCACAAGGGGGCAGGGACCAGCCCCAGCGGATAGCTGGTGCCGGTTTCTCCTGAAGTGTGCTTCTGTTTCAGGAAGTCGGCGATGGTGCAGAAAGGTGCCCTGTATCCCTGGCTGTAATTGTAAAATTGTTCTTCATATTCCTGAAGCAAATCCAATGCCCCGGAGGCGGTGACCTGTTTGCCTGCAAGGTTGTCGGGGTGTATGGCTGCCACGCAGGCGGCATTGGCATACCTGCCATCCCGGTGGTACAAACTCATGCCATTGACGATGTTCGTGGTTTCATAGGCTGTCGC
>CAYYJE010000208.1:0-470 GCA_964472165.1 uncultured Prolixibacteraceae bacterium
ACAAAAAAACGTGGTTGGCGGGGACAAAGGAAACGTGCAGACCGTTTTTAGTGGCAAGAATCCGGAATCCGGGTCAAAAGATCCGGAGTCTCTGTCGGTGCTGGATTTCGGAGCCAAAGGGGATGGAATTACGGACGATACGGAAGCCTTCCAAAAGGCGTTAAACTCGCTGGGATCCAGGGGAGGAACCGTGTATGCCCCCCGGGCAACTTATTTGTTCTCAGGCAGTCTGAATATCCCGCAGGCAGTAACCCTGAAAGGGTCCTTTGAATCGGTTCCATCCCATAACGGAATCCGTGACAAGGGATTGCCAAAACCCGGTGACAACGGCACAACGTTCCTTGTTAAGGGCGGGAGAAGGGATGAAAATGCGGTTCCGTTTATCACCCTTAATACAAACAGTACCTTGCGCGGCGTGTTGATGTACTGGCCTGATCAGGATCCTAAAAAGAAGCCGGATGCCTATCCGT
>CAYYJE010000208.1:480-2159 GCA_964472165.1 uncultured Prolixibacteraceae bacterium
GCTTTGCTGGATGTGGAAATGCTTAATCCCTATAACGCGATTGATGCTTCCCGCAATGAGCGGGCACTTATCCGTAACATCAGCGGACAACCTTTGCGCAGGGGTATTTTCGTGGATGGGATCTTTGACATCGGACGCATAGAAAATGTGCACTGGAATCCCTGGTGGAGCATGGAGCCTGAACTTTTCGAATGGCAGAAAGCCAACGGGGAAGCCTTCATCTTTGAACGGACCGACTGGCATTATGTGCTGAATACATTTTGTTACGGCTATCGGGTCGGGTACAAATTTGGCGGAAGTAAGCAGGGTGTTTGCAACGGCAATTTTCTGGGTATTGGCGCCGATGCCTGCCATACTTCAGTTTTAGTCGAAAAAAGTGCTCCGATGGGTCTGTTGATCACCAACGGTGAATTCGTGGCGATGAAAGGCGAAGATCCCGTGATGGTAAGGGTAGGCGCTGAGAACGATGGCAATGTTACTTTCTCCAATTGTGCCTTCTGGGGCCCCTGCAATCAGAATGCGGTTATTGACGGGACTGGTGTTGTCACATTCTCGGATTGTATTTTCATGCAGTGGGACAGGAATCAGGAAGGCCGCTATTCTATTGAGGTAACCGGAGGCTCCATCATCGTGAGAGGATGTAATTTCATGGCTGAAAGTCCCCAGATTTTTATCGGGGGAAAAGTAAAAGCGGCCATTGTAACCCACAATCTGCTGAAAGGAAAGGCCCGCATTGAAAATCGTGCTGACAATGGCGTTGTAAAGGATAACGTAATAGTAGGTGGCAATTAAATTTCAGTGAATAATGCGAACAGGTATAATTTATTTTTTGTTGTTGCTCTTGTCATCCTGCATTCAAAATTCAGAAAAACAAGCGCTTGACTATGTGGACCCCACCATCGGCGGTGTGGGTGTAATTCTTCAGCCTACACGGCCCACCGTGCATCTTCCGAATGAAATGATCAGGGTTTTCCCACTCCGGAAGGATCAGCTCGACGACCGGATCAGCAACTTTCCCTTAACCAATACTTCTCACCGGTTATATTCTGTTTTTGGGTTCCTTCCTCTCGACGGGGAATTGTCTCCCGAAAGCCGGACCCGTTGGGTCACCTACGACAGGGAGACGACTATACCCTATTATTATTCAGTCTTCCTGGGGGATACTGATTGCTTCCTTGAGTTTTCACCGGCAAAAAAGAGCGGAATTTTCAGAGTGACATTTTCGGGAAATCAAAACCATTATCTGAGACTTAGTACACTGAACGGAAACGGTGAGATCCGGCTGCACGGGGACCGGCAGATTTCCGGAGAAGAAGTTTTTGCAGGGGTGAAAGCTTTTTTTTATGCTGAAATAAGTACGGGAGTGGTTGAAAGTCACTACAAGGATGCCGACAGCAAAAAGACCCTGATCCTTTCCACCGGAAGCGGTGAGCAGACAGTGGTCTTTCGCTATGGGATATCGTATATAAGTGCCAGTCAGGCACAACAGAACCTGCAGATGGAAATCCCGGACGATAATTTTGATGCGGTTACAGCCTCGGCTAAGAAGAAGTGGGAAGAAGCCCTTTCACTGATCCATGTCAAGGGGGGCACTGAAACGCAGAAACGCGTATTTTATACTGCTTTTTACCGTTGTTATGAGCGGGTGGTCGACATCAACGAAAACGGAAAATATTACA
>CAYYJE010000209.1:0-2111 GCA_964472165.1 uncultured Prolixibacteraceae bacterium
GGTCCCGGAATCTTACGCAGAAATTTCCTGGAACTTCTTCCTGAACTCCAGCGGCTTGCGGATATTCTGGGCCTCTTCGCGGCTTCCGCCGGTACCGACGATCGAGATCGTCCCGAACCCGAATAACCTTCCCCACACCGACTGGTCGACATTGACGGTTTCGATCTTGTTGAGGTTCATCTCAAAGGTTTTCCTGGAGATCCATCCGGTTTTGAGGATCACCCGCATATTGGTGATGACAAATTCACTGGTACTCCGCAGAATCAGCGGATAAATGAACAGGGTGAGCAATCCGGAGAGGGTGACGAAAATTTTCCAGTGCAACTTCGTCTCATATTCCACTTTTTCGCCTTTCAGGAGGTTTTCGTTGACATACTTTCCCATAATTCAATCCCTTTATTTGAAAGCAAATATAATGCTTTACCGGTCAGGAAACACAACACTCCAGCAATTCCCTTCTTTTGCGGATCAGATCACTCAGCTCGGTCACCATGTTGGAATTCACCTCCATCGCCATGGGAATGACGTATTTCTCGGTTTCGTTGAGGTATTTTATCATTTTTTCATCGGAGTAGATATCACGGTGAAGATCGGTCAGGTTGCTGATCCGGTCGGCTACCTTCAGGATTTTGGCTTCCCTGGATCCCCGCTCCAGGATATTTTTCAGGTAGGCAGCTTTGGTCTCACAGGGGTTCCGTGTGACCTCCATCACCAGGTCGACCACCCTGGAGGCATCGGCATCCAGGGAACGTAACTCTGCAAGGTTGGTGGAGGGGACATCTTCGATCAGGTCGTGTACCAGGGAAGCTTTCAGCAGCACCGCGCTGGAAAAATATTTATAGTCGAGCAGGATTCCCAGTGTGGCAAAAGCATGCCGGAACTGGTTTCCCCCCACTTTCCGTTCGTTGCTGATGAGTGCGGTAGCCTTGATGATCCAGGGAGCCAGGACGAGGTGGGCTAGGATGTCGATTTCACTCATGGTAGTTCGTTTAAAGAGAGTTAAAGGTACTGTAAACCTTCACTCAAACGATTGTCCTGCGTCAAAAATAAACTTTAAATTAACATTACCCCACCAGGATTTCTTTCACCCCGGCGGAAAAGGGAAAGGGAGGGTTCATTTGCCTGCCTGCGGCCCGATGAGAATGATCAGGCAGGAGGTTCTTCGAGAAGCTGCGGATTTTTGATGATGTATTTCAGGTACCGGAACAACCGTCCACCGTGTGAACCGTCGCAAACCCGGTGATCGAGGGCAGCACCAATGGTCAGGATTTTGCGGACAACAATTTCATCGTTCACGACCCAGGGCTTTTTGTTGACGGCACCCAGGATCAGCACAAAAGAGACGTTCGAAGTGGGCATCAGGGCTGGAAATCCCAGATCAAGCCCAAGGGTGCCGATGTTCGAGACAATGAAAGATCCGAAACTGTGGGGTGTAAGTCCGAATTTGGGAAGTGAAAACCCCCACTTTTGAGTAAAGGTCCTCACAGCCTGGAAAAACCAACTCCGGAATGGCCAGGGAATGGATGCGAGTTTTCCTTTCATCTCCATGGTTTTGTTTTCATTTCCTCCTCTTGCTTTTTTGATTTCGGAAGCGATCAGATGGGCCATCTCGTCAATGGTGATCTCATCGGCATGCGGGACTTTGACCGATCCCAGCTCGGAACCTTCCAGCAGTACGCTCACCATGGCATCCACCGACGGACGGGAAATTATCCTGCCCCGCCGCAGGTATACATTCAACTCGGGAACCTCTGTTCGAAGGGCTCTTGCTGCAGCCAAAGTAAGCACCTGGGTCAGCGTCACCTTGATTCCCTTTTTTCTTTTTTCGGAGATATACGCTTCCAGATCTGTTACGTCTACTTCCGACTGACCCAGAATTTTTGAATCGGTGGGTCTTTTATAAATAGCCGATGCCACCATCCGCCATTCATTGTTCAGGTCTAAGGTAGTTTTCATTAGGTTTTAGTTGAAAGTTCTTTGATGATGTGCTTCGCCAGATTTTCATCAATTTCATCATGCCGGGGTACAGGTTGTCTTTTCCCGGTCGCAGGATTTAGATACAGGTCATGTTTTGAACCATGTCTGACGAATTCACAACCCTGAGAAGTAAT
>CAYYJE010000210.1:0-2072 GCA_964472165.1 uncultured Prolixibacteraceae bacterium
AGCAGTTTGAGGAAATCGAAAAGAATTTCCCCAACTTCCGCTTTACCCTGGCCCTCTCGGAACCCAAGCCTGAAGATAACTGGACTGGGCCAAAGGGATTCATCCACCAGGTAATCTATGACAACTACCTGAGTAAGCATGAGCAACCCGAGGAAGTGGACTATTACCTCTGCGGACCACCGCTGATGAACAGCGCCGTCCAGAAAATGCTGTACGACCTGGGAGTGCCCGACGAAAATATTCTTTACGACGATTTCGGGGGATAATCCGGAATCTGAATTCTTCAACGCAAAGACGCCAGGACACAAAGAAATCATAGATCACTGTTTTACTGCGGTTTATTATTCATATTCTATTCCCGGGTGTTTTTTATTTTTGACGGCTTAATCATATCATATGATTCAGGAATTTTTCAGCGCCATCATTGAATGGTACATGGCGCACATCAATTATGGCACCATTACCTTGTTGATGGCCATTGAGAGCTCTTTTATACCCTTTCCTTCGGAGGTGATCATCCCTCCTGCGGCATGGAAGGCGGCCGAGGGCGACCTTAATATTTACCTTGTGGTTCTTTCGGGAACTTTCGGTGCCTTATTGGGGGCCCTCTTTAACTACTATTTTGCACTTTATCTGGGGCGTGCCATCGTTTACCGGTTTGCGGAGTCGAAGGTGGGTCGCCTGATGTTGCTTAGCCGCGAAGGGGTAGAAAAGGCGGAGGCTTATTTCGTCCGTCACGGTAAGAGTTCCACCCTGATCGGCCGGCTGGTTCCCGCTGTGAGACAGCTCATTTCTCTGCCGGCCGGACTGGCCCGGATGAACCTGAAGGATTTTATCCTTTTTACCGCGATCGGTTCCGCAGCCTGGAACATCGTGCTGGCAGCCATGGGCTATTTCCTCTATACACAGAAGGAGGTCCTGCACCGTTATTACACCGAACTCTCCATAGGAATGGCCATCCTTGGCATTGGCTTCATCATTTATCTGGTTTATAAATTTGTTAAGAAAAAGGAGTAGCCGGTTATCCATGATGGGCTCCACCACTTTAACTTTACGATCGTGAAACGGTTATCTGCGCTTTTATGGGTTCTCCTTGCGGCTGTATTGCTTCAGGTATCCTCCTGCCGCCAGCCGGCCTACCTTTTTAACGACGGAAAGATCTACGGCACCATTTATCACATCGTTTACGAGCATCCCCGGGGTGAGGACTTACATCCGCAAATCGATGCGGAACTGGCAAAGTTGAACCGGATCTTCAGCACTTTTGACTCCACTTCGCAGATCTCGCTTGTCAATACCAACCAGCCTGTGGTGCCCGATGACCTCTTTGTCAACTGTTTTAACCGGGCAATGGAGATTTCAGCGCTTTCTGACGGCGCCTTTGACATCACGGTGGCTCCGCTGGTCAACGCATGGGGTTTCGGATTCAGGCACCGTGAAAATATCACGCCCGGATTGATCGACAGCTTGCTGGAACTGACCGGCTACCGCAAGGTGCGGCTGGAGGAGGGAAAGGTGGTCAAGGACAACCCGGGAACCATGCTGGATATGAGCGCCATCGCCAAAGGGTATACCTGTGACATCATCGGGAAATACCTGAATGAACAGGGGTGCCGCAACTATATGGTCGAAATTGGCGGAGAAGTGGTGGCCAGGGGGGTTAATTCAAAGGGGAAACAGTGGAGTATTGGTATCAGCAAACCCGAAGAGTCGGCATTGTTCGATACCCAGGATTTGCAGGCTGTAGTCAGACTTCCTGAGCGGGCGCTCGCGACTTCGGGAAATTACCGCAATTTTTATGTGGAAGGGGGTAAGCGGTATGCGCATACCATCGATCCGGCTACCGGTTATCCGGTGCAGCACAGCCTGCTGAGTGCCACTGTCCTTGCCGACGATTGCATGACCGCCGATGCCCTGGCCACGGCCTTTATGGTGATGGGACTTGAAAAAGGGGTGGAATTGGCCCGAAAACTCCCTGAAGTGGAAGTGTATTTCATCTATTCCGATGAAACGGGACTCAACAAAATTTACATGTCGGATAATTTCGGGGATTATCTGTCGCAAGAGTAACC
>CAYYJE010000211.1:0-2062 GCA_964472165.1 uncultured Prolixibacteraceae bacterium
AACCCAGATCAATGAAACCAACAAAAAAGGAAAAACAGGTTTTAGCTTCATCTGCAAATGATTAAATACTAATAAATTCCCCAGAATTTTCTCAGAAACCACTCTGTTCCGAGTAAAAGGATGAGCACGAAGAATATCCATCTCAGGTTAAGCAATTCGTTTATCATCACTTGAAAATAGCTGGTGTTTTTTATCGAGTGATTATCCAGGATAGCCTGAATAAGCGCATCTGATTTATCCGGAGTAAACAACATTCCCCCCGTTTCCCCGGAGAGTCTGAAGAGCAGGCCATGGTCAGCCCGGAGATCAATCTGTTCAAGATTTACCGGAATAACCGCAAAAGTTCCTGATTCGGACAATTCCTCAGTTCCCAAAACCGTGCCGGCGCGGAAACGGTACTCCCCAACAGGAAGCAGACCGGCGTCCAGCCTGTAAAACTGACTGGTGCGGTCAAATACATACCTGTACTCCTTTTGGGTGGAATCACTTAAAACGATTGACACTTCAGGAGTTGTGACCATCTCGTATGCATCGTTGTAAACTTCGGCAGTCATTTGAACATGTTCCGTTTCGTTGTATACCGGTTTTGAATCGATGATGAAATTGTCTTCATTGTCACGCAGTGCCAAATATTGTACCAATTTATCCACCAGTTCATTGAATTCCCGGTGGCTACCGCTCATGGTATAGTTATACAACCTCCAGCGCCATATTCCTTCGCCGGAGATGATCCCCGTTTTCCGGCCATTGACAGTTCCAGCTGCAATTAAAGGAGCAGGAGTTGTTATATTTTTGATTTTTTGAAAGGCCAGGGGCACCAGTGCGGGATCCGCATTGTATTGTGCAAAAGGCACTTTGAGCGGAGGATACCGGGAAAGGTTTTCCCTTAGTTCCTCACTCAAAGTAAATGCAGCAAACAGTTCATTCAGTGAAGGTTGTGCATCTTCGTAATTCCCGGCACGGGAGATGATTTCAACCCCGGGTCCTGCCTGGTTTAACTGCGGAAGCAGGGTTTGTGACCCGATGACATACAGCAATGGAATCCGGGCATTTTTGGGATTTTCCAGATATTGCTTTCCGGAAAAGAAAGAGGAGGGAATCTGGTTCAGTACGACAAGGTTGAATCCGCTGATGTCATCGGGATAGGGCTCTGATGTGAATAAACTGACCTCATAATTGACCTGCTGCTCCAGTGCATTTTTCAAGGCTCCTGCGTCAGGATGGGAACCCCGGGACAGGATGGCCACTTTTTGCTTGTTCTCCAGGATATGAATGACAAAGGTCCAGGAGTTATTCGTCCTGTTCTGCTCTCCCGGAACCTCCTCTGCAACAGCTGTATAATACTGGAGACCCTGGGCTTTGGCATCAAGTACGAATGGAATGGTAACAAAGAAATCGGCGCTCTCCGTATTCAGAAATTGTGAAAAAACCTTTTGTCCCTTGTGAACCACGGAGAATTGTATTCTCCGGCCCGCAAATCCCGATACCCGGATATCAGCTTCAACCGGAAACTGATTCCCGGTAAAGGCAGTTTTGTTGACCCGGATGGCTGACACGGCGGCATCTTTTGTTTTGACCGTATCTCCGGTGGCCAGGGTGTAGACCGGAAAAGGAAACTTCAGTACCTCATTCACCGGATTTTCTCCCTGGTTGAATTTGCCGTCTCCGACAATTACCAGCGCCCCCACATTCTCGTTGAAATGGTTCCCGAATACCGTTTTAAGCATTTCTCCATAATCTGAACGCTTTTCCGTGAAATTGGGAAATTCATTGCGGACAGTTTTTTCACCGAAAGTATAGGTGACGATTTCAAATTTCGACTTCAGCCCGCGGAGTAAATCCTCATTAAGGGCGGTGAGGACTCCCTTCTGAGCTTCCTGGTTACTGATTCCGGTCATCGAAAGGGAGTTGTCAATTGCCACCACCACAACAGGGGGTTGGGTAATCTTCTTCAGCGATTTCACCAGGGGAAGCGCAAACAATAAAAAGGCTCCAAAAAGGGAAAAGAAACGCAATCCCATCAGTAATTTCTGCTGAAACCGGGTGAGTTCCCTGTTCTCAG
>CAYYJE010000212.1:0-2037 GCA_964472165.1 uncultured Prolixibacteraceae bacterium
CCCGGTGGTACAAACTCATGCCATTGACGATGTTCGTGGTTTCATAGGCTGTCGCAGGAACTACCATTCCTCCCGGACACATACAAAAGGTAAAAACGGACAATCTGTTTTCGGCATTGGAGGTAAGTCTGTACTCGGCAGCTTTAACTCCCGGAAGCTCAGGGACACCCCATTGGGCCCTGTTGATGGTTTCCTGGAGATGTTCCGTCCTGAATCCAAGTGCGAAATTCTTGGTACGGAAACCCACACCCCGCTTCATCAGCATCCTGTAGGTCTCAAAGGAAGAGTGACCCGGCGCCAGCACGAAGATTCCGGCCTCCATGATGCCTTTACTGGTAACGGCCTTTTTCACGGTGCCGTTCTGAACAACCAGGTCTTCAAGCATCGTCTCAAACAGAATTTTACCCCCCTGATTCCGGAATTCCTCCCTTAGATTTCTTACAATCAGCTTCAGGTTGTCACTCCCCAGGTGAGGGTGGGTGAGATACCGGATCTCTTCCGGTCCCCCTGCCAGGACATATTTATCCAGGATAAACCGTTTTTCGGCTGATATGTGTTTAGACCGGGAGGTAAGTTTCCCGTCACTGAATGTGCCGGCTCCTCCTTCCCCGAAAGCATAGTTGCATACCGGATCAAAAACTCCCGTCTTTTCAAACCTGAGAATACCCCTGTCCCGCTTCTCCACATCGGCTCCCCGTTCGATGATGGTGGTATCGAATCCGGCCAGTTGGAGCACATAGGCTGCAAAAAAACCGGCAGGACCGCTTCCGAGGACAAGGGCTGTCCGGCTGCGCTTTCGCCGGGCAATCTCCAGTGACGGAATCTCAGGCTTTACACCGCTTTTAAGTTCGTCGGAAAAGACCCCAATACGGGATTGCCAGTGGATAAAACTCTTTTTCCGGGCATCCAGTCCCTGGCTGAGTATCTCAAAAGCAAACTTTTTGATGTGAAGCGTTTTGCTGATTTTGTTCCGCAACTCCTCCGGAGTATATCCGGTCGGGAGTTTAAGCTCTATTTCCATGTATCCTGGCATGTTTTACACGATTCAATAAGATTTGATGATTTGATCATTTGATGATTTGATGATTTAACGATTTATCGATTTTGCCATTAATCTTAATCTCAATCTTAATCTTAATCTTAACCTCAGCCTTAGCCTTATCCTCCCGCAGCTTCCCAGCGCTACCGGTCGGGATCTCCGCTCCTGACGATTCTGTCAGGATTTACAATACGCTCCGACTTGAACGCCGCAGGCTTTGAACCATCGAACATTGTGAGTCCTCGACCTTTTATTTAAATATTCTCCCCACCGGGTACCTTTTCCAGCTTTTTTCGGCCCAGGGAGAGTTGTGGTAAATAAATGCCATCTGGGCATAGTGGTCTTGGGCAAAAAGAGGATCCTCAGCCCGCCGCGCCCTGAGGTTTTTTTCGAGATCCGGAAATTCCTTCAGCGTACGCAAGGCATTTTCCTCAAAACCATAGGGTGAAAAATATTCCCGCTGGTCGAGCACTGCATCGAAAAAGTTCCACCTGAAGAAGGAGTCTTTGGCTTTGGGTTCCAGCATTTCGACAAGGTACCGCATGGCTTTCTGCCGCACGGGAATAAGCCAGTCGCCTGCATAAAACCTCACCTTCTGAATTTCACTGCGTATGGTCACTTTGTCGTGGTAATAATGGCCGTTGTAAGGTCTTGTTGCACCGGAAACCTCTTCGAGGTAGTCGACAGTCACTTCGAGGAGGGTATCCCTTTCCAGAAGGGTATACCTGACATCATTCAGCTTTAAACGCTCCAGCACAGGTTCCCATGCCTGGGGCACCACATAGAATTCAGGAACCTTTACTTTTTCAGAGGGGATGTAGTTGTTGAAGTACTCGATGGAGTCGGTGAAGGGCCGCGATTTGTCGTACCCGGTTCTGACCAGCCCGGTTACACGGCTGACCTGGTTGGTATCAGGCTCATATCCCCTGAATTCCATTTTCGTCATGCTTGTGCTGTCGAGCTTCCATGAAATGGCCATTTCTTCCAGAGAAAGGGTT
>CAYYJE010000213.1:0-2034 GCA_964472165.1 uncultured Prolixibacteraceae bacterium
TCGCACTTGACGGTGCCGTCGGGGAATATATCGTCATGGCCCGCCAGAAAGAGGGGGTTTGGTATGTAGGAGGACTTACCAACTGGAGCAAAAGGGAGGTGACCGTCGACCTTGGATTCCTCGGCGATGGCTATAAAAACCTGGAGTTGTTCCGCGATGGCGTCAACGCAGGCCGTACCGCCCGCGACTACAAACGGGAAGTCATTCCTCTTCCGGCCACGAAAAAACTGACCCTCACCCTCATGCCCGGAGGCGGATTTGCCGCGAAAATCACCCGGTAAATCCCTTGGGATGAATCTGGCAGAGAAAATTATCGCCTTTAACCAGGCCCTCACCTCCGAAGAGCTCATCCCTGAAGGCATCCGGATTATGAATCCCTACAGGGAAAATCCGGAGGCCTTCAGGGTCTCTTCCTTATTTTACCGGAAATACTACGCCGATGACCAACCCCGCCGCTTCATCCTGGGCATCAATCCCGGACGGTTCGGCGCCGGTGTGACGGGCATCCCCTTCACCGATACCTTCCGGCTCAGGGATCATTGCGGGTTGGAGTTCCCGGGCCTTACCTCCAGGGAAACCTCATCGGCCTTCGTCTACGGGATGATCGAAGCTTACGGAGGCCCGGAACTGTTCTACAACCATTATTTCATTTCGGCTGTCTGTCCCCTGGGATTTGTTAAAATGAATGCCAGAGGGAGGGAAGTGAACTTCAACTATTACGACGACCCCCTGCTGCTGGAGACCATGGAACCTTTTATGGTCTGCTCCCTGGAAGCGCAAATCGGCTTCGGCATGCTCCGCGATGTTTGCTTCTGCCTGGGAAACAACAAAAACTATCATTACCTGGTCAGACTCAATAAGCGAAAGGGCTACTTCGGAGAGGTCATTCCCCTCGAACACCCCCGTTTTATCATGCAGTACCGGATGAAACAAAAGGAGAGTTTTATCACGCGGTATCTCGAAGCGTTTCACTCCCGGCCGTTTCCCCGGAGTCAGGGAAATGCACCAAAGATGTGAGGGGCTCACCTGCGGAATACGCACGCCGGAATTTACAGGAATTGAGATTTTTTAAAAAAAATTAACCGCACCGGAACTGCAGGCGTGATTTTTGCGGTGTATATTTGTCACATCATTAAAACAATTGAGTATGAAAAAGTTGATTGTATACTGTGGCTTACCCCTTTTGGTGTTTTTACTTTCCACCGGAATGACCACTTCACCGCAAGATCCTCCCGGAACGAAAAAGGAGGTGAAGGTTATCGTCATCAAAGACGGCGAAAAAACAGTTGTCGATACCGTGATATATGGCAGAAATGCAAAGGCTTTCCAATTCAGGGGAGAGAAAGGCAATCGCAGGATGATCATCCATGAAGAGGGGCTGGAAGGCGACACCGGAAAGCAGGTCAGGGTTTTCGTCAGGCGCTTTGGTCCCGGGGAGAAGGATTCCCTGGTCACCAATCCCGATTGGCGGAATTTCCGGCACAGGTATACCAGGCCGATGGCCCCGCTGAATTTCAGGTCTCCGGCCGGCCCCGGCGCATACCCGTGGCGGTTTCAGCAAATGCAGCCCAAACACTCCATTAACCTGGACGACCCGGGGATAATCTCTTACAAGAAGAAAAAACTGAGCGGAGGACGCGAAAAAATTACGGTAATCAGAAAAGAGGTGAAGGAAGTGAATAAAGAAGAAATCCAGTTCATGCAGTTTGAACGCGACAGAAAAGCCGGCGACGATCAAGAACTCCGGAAAATGAACGCACCCCGCCGGGTAAGGGAACTTGACCTTAACCGGAAAGATCTTCCGAAACCTTCAGAGATTACTGCCCCGGCAGAAAAGAAATAATATTCCGGGAACCCCACACGCGAAAGAGCGCTGTAGGTGCGGAAGCCTACCTCAACCCTTTGTTCAGCATGTAGTACACTTCATTCCAGCGGAGTTCCTTCTTGAAATCGGTGATGCGGGTATCTTCAGCGATCAGAAGAAATTCGATGTCGGCAATTTCGGCAAAGTCTTCCAGAAATTCCCTGTTGACC
>CAYYJE010000214.1:0-2027 GCA_964472165.1 uncultured Prolixibacteraceae bacterium
TCCAACGGGAAGGGAGCAAGCATCATTCTGAACGGTCCCGCTGTGGATATCAACAACGGTGCGTTGACCATTACCTGATTCAACCAGCCAGCTTTAACATGCCCGGTTTTCTGCTACATGAAGGCGCTTCAGTAATCTGTGCCCACGGGGGACAAGCCCGTGCAATGTCACCCAATCCGAGGGTACTCGTAAGCGGTCAACCTGTGGTTACCCAGCCTTATCCGTTCGTCGTCAGCGGATGCCCTTTCAATATCTCGGGTTCCCCTTCCCCCTGCACTTCCGCGCAGTGGATCACAGGAGCCACCCGGGTGAAATCAAACGGAATGCCTCTGCTGCTGGTTGACAGCCAGTCGCTCTGCATCCCCAATTCCACGCCACTTTCCATCATGATGACCCAAACCAGGGTTACCGGAATCTGAATCCCATGAACCTGAAACTTACCTACCAGTTTGACGAAAACGGGCATACAGCGGAAGCCACTCCCGATGACCATATCCGTGACCTGATTGAACAGGTGCTTTTTACCACCCCGGGGGAACGGGTAAACCGGCCTGATTTCGGGAGCGGACTTCTTCAGCTCATCTTTCAGCCGGTAAGCAGCGAACTGGTCACCACTACCCGGTTTCTGGTTCTTAACGCCCTGAACCACTGGCTTGGAGACCTTGTCGAAGTGTCCGATGTGGAGGTTACCCTTGATGATGCCCGCCTCCACGTGGCTGTAACCTATACGGTCCTGAAAACCCACGTGACCCAAACCGCCCGATTTACCCACGCCTGATGAAAACTTTCTGCTGTGACGATTTCAGGCGAAATGCCGTGCGACTTCATCCTGTCCTGAACGGCATCGATTTCCTGGAAGTCTCTGACACCCCTTCGTTACCTTCTCTGGAAAGCCAGACCCACCTGCTGCTCCGTTTTCTGAAACCTCTGGCTCCCGGAATCCTGACTCCCTCCAGTTTTATCGTGGAAGGAGGTGAAAGGATCCGCAACATCAAGGTATTGGAAATCAGCACAGTCGCTGAAGATCCTGCTTTTCTCCGGGTCAGGGTCTCTGTGGCAGGTGACTTTTCACGGTATACACTCCGGCTGGTCAGCGATCCTTCAGGGGATTCCCCTCCTGAAGGATTTGACCCTCTCCTTTCCTCGGTCGGATTCTCGTTTAAGGCGGCCTGTGCTTCTGATTTCGACTGTAAATCATCGGTCCGCTGCGAAAAGCCGGACGATCCCTCCCCGGATATCGATTATCTGGTGAAAGACTACCTGGGGTTCCGAAGGCTCATGCTCGACCGGATGGCCACCCTGGTGCCCGGATGGAAGGAGCGGAACCCTGCGGACCTGGGAATTGCCCTGGTGGAATTGCTCGCCTATGCCGGCGATTACCTGAGTTACCGCCAGGATGCCGTTGCCACGGAAGCCTTCCTGGATACCTCACGAAGACGCATTTCCGTGCGCCGGCATGCCCGGCTCGTGGACTATTTCCTTCACGATGGATGTAATTCACGGGTGTGGGTCCGGATTTCATGCAGCCCCGGAACCGATGGTGTGGAACTGAAAAAGGGAGAAGGTCCGGCCACCACGAAAATCATTTCCCGGCAGAAGGGATTGCCGGTGGCTTTCAGAACTGATTCCGGGGAATTTGAAAAGGCGGTAAACGGAGGAGCCCCTATTTTCGAACTGATGCACGACATCCGCCTCTTTGCCGCACACAATGAGATGAAATTTTACACCTGGGGAAAGAAAGGTTGCTGTCTGCCCCGGGGTAGCACAAGTGCCGCCCTGGCGGGCCATTTCCCCAACCTCAGGCCAGGCGACATACTCATTTTCAAAGAGACGAAGGGAGCTGTCACCGGAATCGCCGGAGATGCCAATCCTGAAAATTGTCATGCGGTTCGTCTTACCGGAGTTCATCTGACTGAAGATCTTCTGTTCGACATTGATGGCCTGATCGCACAGTCACCCCCGCAAAAACCACCTATGCCGGTCACTGAAATAAAATGGCATCCTGAGGATGCACTCCCCTTCAGCCT
>CAYYJE010000215.1:0-2021 GCA_964472165.1 uncultured Prolixibacteraceae bacterium
AAGTACTCCTGAAGACGCCCTCCTGTTGTTTTCCATCAGCTGGCTGCCCGATGGGTAAAGCATGGTTTCGAGTGCCGCCAGTTGGGCGTGGATACCCGAAGCCACCACATCGTCCGATGCGGCCTCCAGGTCGTCGGTAGCATCCAGCTCGGCTTCCAGTTTCAGGGTTTCCACCGGCGGACCTTTCAGGCGCAACGGCTCTGCCATACCACCGGATTCCTCCTCCGCACCTTTCGGCTGAAAACTGCGCGTGAGTGATTCGGGATTATACTGCAGGCTGATGATACGGATGATGGCTGCAGTCTCCGGATGGACGAGCACAATTCCGCCTTTGGCCACATAGGGAGAACCAGGATAGGAAGACATAACCTATTTTTTTGTTGTGGAATGAATGGAAACCAAGCTTTGAAAGAGGACACCGGCGATGCGGGCCGCAGTTGTCTCATGACTGCTGCCGGCCCTGAGCTGAAACTCCCCCCCATCAATGCGCGAATAGCTGCCTGAAGGAAGGCCAGAACCAGACCAACGGTTCAGGGTTATCAGCTGCGAGAGTTCAGAAATCAGAGCCTCCCGTAGCTTGTCAGGATTGCAATCGCGGAATCCGTGCAATACCACCTCATCAATCTCTATTTCCACAACCGGGTTCACAGAAAATCGCTTTCTACAAGGTTTGTGGTTTTTTCCATCTTACTGAGTTCCGTTTTTACAGCCCTGAAAATATGGGTCATACCTACGGGACTACCAGCATCGGCGGCAATAAAGGCAGCATTGAGGGCGATATTCCGGATATTTCCTCCCGGGATACTCAGCCGGGCTAACTTTTCATAATCGAGCGGTGACAGGGGAGTGAGCGATGGGAAGATCTTCTTCCATATTTCAGCCCGATGGGCAGCTCCCGGAAAAGGAAACTGGACCACGAAGCGTATACGGCGCAGAAAAGCCTTGTCGAGGGCATTCTTCATGTTGGTGGTAAGGATGGCCAATCCACGGAAAGCCTCCATTCTCTGAAGCAGATAGCTTACTTCGATATTGCCGTAACGGTCATGACTATCCTTTACCTCGCTCCGTTTTCCAAACAGCGCATCCGCTTCATCGAAAAGCAGAATGACACCCCCCTGTTCTGCAGCATCAAAAATCCGTTTCAGGTTTTTCTCGGTTTCCCCGACATATTTATTGACCACCTGGCTCAGGTCAACCCGGTAAAGGTCGAGATGCAACTCGTTGGCGAGGACTTCGGCAGCCATAGTTTTCCCTGTTCCGCTTTCACCGCTGAAAAGGGCGGTGATCCCCAGTCCGAGTGTGGCCGCCGTGCCGAAACCCCACTCCTCATACACCGTTTTACGCTGCCGTACCTGCATGGCCATTTCATGCAGAATTTCAAGCTGCTGTCCGGGAAGCACAATATCATTCCAAGTTGCTGCCGGCTCAATCCGTTGGGCCAGGTCCCCGTAACCCAAACTGTTGTAGTGGCAGCACGATTTCCAAAGGTGATCAGCATCAGTTCCCTGATCCCCGTTTTCCATGTTCCCGGGCAATCCGGAGAGGTAGTCGCGGCTAATCCCCTGAATGGCAGAGGCATCCAGGTCAAACTGGGAAACCAGGGTTTCAACCGTTCCATTGAACCTGAACGCTTTATCTCCCAGCACGTTTTTCCATAGAAGGGATTGTTCGTGCCGGTCGGGTTTTACGACCTCCACAACCACACTTTTTCTGTTGAATTCCGGCAACCAGGGTCCCGGATTCAGAAAAAGCACCCCGGTAGTGGCATCCACAAACCTGCGAATCAGCGAAAGCCTGAACTTATCGGCCAGGTCGAGGTCACTGCAATCCAGGAAGAGGGCGTACCCGTTCAACGCTGCTTCCCTGTCCCACAACCGGACAAACGTTGTCAACTCATTTAGATCCGAAGGCAGTGAATAGGGAGAAACCCTGAAAAGCCGTCTTCCCAGTTTTTCCGTCACATCGGCAGCGACAGAGGTTTTGTCTCTTTCATTGCCCGTGAACCTGATCATTGGAAGTGT
>CAYYJE010000216.1:0-2006 GCA_964472165.1 uncultured Prolixibacteraceae bacterium
TGGAGCAAATATGATCCTGAAATATTGGAAATCAATTATTTCATGAAAAACGGTGAGATCTGCTGGAAATATATCAGGGAGATCTTTTACGACTTTTTTGGAAAGGCCAGTCCCAATGCGGCCCATACAGCCCTCGCCGAAATGGAACAAATGGGTTTGCTGCAGGCGGTGATTACCCAGAATATCGACAACCTTCACCAGATAGCCGGCAGCAAAACCGTACACGAATTTCACGGGAACTCCAGCAGACTCGTATGTCCGAAATGTGAAACTGTTTATCCTGCATCCGGCTCTTTATTGGCCACACTGCCACCCAGATGCAGTCATGACCACCAGATCCTTAAACCCGACTTTGTTTTTTTCGGAGAAGGAATACCCACCGAGGCATGGAATCTTTCGTTTGAAAATGCAGCCCTTTGCGAGGTGTGTCTGGTGATAGGCTCTACGGGAGAGGTGGTTCCGGCATCCTATGTCCCCCGAAAGGCCAGTGAAACGGGAGCTTTTGTCATTGAAATCAATCCTGAAAAATCGGAATTCACCGGGAGCATCACCGATCTCTGGCTTAAGGGAAAGGCAGGGGAAGTGATGCCTTTGCTGATGAATGCCTTAAAACATTGACGGGTTTAATATGTTACAACACCAGGGTTTGCTCCGGTCGTTCCGGAGTAGTTTCCCCAGGCAGGAGGAGGATGAGTAAAATTCCATCATGAAAAATTAATAAAGAAAAAACAATGAAATTACTGGAAGGAAAAACAGCGATAGTGACAGGAGCTTCAAGGGGTATTGGAAAGGCCGTTGCCCTGAAATTCGCAGCCGAAGGGTGTGATATTGCATTTACCGATCTGTTCGAAGATGATCACATGAAAAATACGGAAAATGAGTTGGCTGCCATGGGTGTAAAAGCAAAAGGATATGCATCCAATGCGGCCAGTTTTCAAGATACGGACAAGGTGGTGGAGAGCATTGTGGAAGAATTCGGAAAGGTGGATATTTTGGTTAACAATGCGGGGATTACCAAGGATACCCTTTTGATGCGGATGAGTGAAGAACAATGGGATGCCGTGATTAACGTGAACCTTAAATCCGTATTTAACTTCACAAAGGCCGTTCAGAAAACCATGATTAAACAGCGGAATGGTTCAATCGTCAACATGAGTTCCGTGGTGGGAGTCAGCGGAAATGCCGGCCAGAGCAACTATTCGGCATCCAAGGCAGGCATCATCGGGTTTACCAAATCAATAGCCAGGGAGCTGGGATCCAGGGGGATCCGGTCCAACGCAATCGCACCCGGATTTATCATTACTGAAATGACGGCAAAAATTCCGGAAGATGCCAGGAAAGCATGGGAAGAATCAATTCCGATGAAAAGGGGAGGAACTCCTGAAGAAGTGGCCAAGGTGGCACTCTTCCTGGCTTCTGATCTCTCTTCCTATGTGAGTGGCCAGGTTATCAGCGTATGTGGTGCCATGAAGACCTGATTTTCCTGGTCTCTATTTTGCGTTTTAAACAGATTATTTATGACCATAGGCTCTAATACAGGGAGAAATATGGGTTATTGTCATAGAAAATCCACCTGGCAGCGTTTATTTTTACCCACGGGAATAAAATGCAATCCAATTCCGGGATTATCTGACTAAGATCTTTCGAAAATAAAAGGAGGGGAACAGGGTCAAAATTCGCCGGAAAAGCCGTAACTTGAATCTGTTTTAGAAACTTCACTCCATGTCGAACAAACCGCTGGCATATCGTCTGGGAATATACATTTCGGCAGCTGTGTTGCTTGTGTACGCCATTTTCATTGTATGGGCGTACAATTACAATTACTTGTTGTCGAAAGAGAATGCGGTCAACAAAGCATTGATGCTGAATGCTTCCATCCTGCAACCTGTCCGTGAAAAAATCATTTCCACACAGGAAGTGGCTTCCAACATTGTTACCCAGATTCCTTTTTACCACGAACATGGTGAGATTGACAATTTTTTCAAGGGTGTACTGAAGAAATACCC
>CAYYJE010000217.1:0-1969 GCA_964472165.1 uncultured Prolixibacteraceae bacterium
GTATACACCACTGCCAGTATTTTGGCCGGTTGGGAACATCCGGCATGTACATTGTGCATCACGATAGAATCGTAATAAATGGTATCTCCTTTTTCGAGCCTGTAAGTCTCCCTGCCGTAACTGATTTCGACGCTGCCTTCCAGTACGTAAATAAATTCTTCACCTTCGTGGGAGGAGAGTTTGTAGTCTGATTCGCAGGAAGGTTGGATATCGACGATAAAGGGTTCCATGTGACGGCCTGCTTTGTCGGCTGCCAGAGAGAAGAAATTCAGGTGTTGCCTTGAGGAAGGGTCGCTCGAGGAGAAGCTGACCGTGCTTTTCTCACTTCCGGCTCTTACCAGAACAGGTCCCACCTGTTGGGCATCGTCAAGAAATGTTCCGATTCTGACACCGAGTGCACGGGCCACGCGAATCAGCGGCCCCAGGGAGGGTACCACTCCCTCTTCTTCAATGACACGCAGTTGTTCCGGATCAAGGTTGGAATTCAGCGCCAGTTCTTCACGCGAAATCATTCTCATTTCGCGGTACTGCTTGATTTTTTCTCCGATGTTGGCTTGTTGCATCGCTATCGATATTTAAATTATAACCATTTCACATAACGGAAATCCTGCCGGTGCACCAGGTTTTCGTTTTTCGGGAAAAGTCTCAGCCCGTAACTGTAAGTTCCCGATTTCTGAATATGGACATCCAGGAAGAAAGTGGCCGTACTGCCTACACAACTCTCAACCTTGAATTCCATTTTTTCAACCAGTTTGATAGGCTGGCTGTTTCCGTTGGTGGTGATGACCAGTTCCAGTCCCACATCCTTGCTTGTCAACCCTTTCAGGTCAACCACCACCCGCGCCGGATAGTCCTGTCCGATTTTCATCAGGTTGGTGATTCCGTGGGCAATCTGTACATCAATGATTTCGATTTTGTTCCATACTGTGCTGACCCAATATTTCCACTCAGACAGCTCCCTGGCTACCTGAAAATTGTTGTCAAGGAGTTTCTGTGTCCTGCTGTACTGGGGTAAATAAAACCGTTCCTGGTAGTCGCGGATCATCCTGCTGGTAGTGAAATTGGAGGCGACCATGGAGATGGTGTTTTTGATGAATCCCACCCATTTTTCCGGAACACCCTTGTCGTTCCGCTCATAGAAGGCAGGGATGATTTCGTCTTCCAGTGTATTGTAGATTGTGCCGGCATCCAGCTCGTCCTGGAAATCCTGCACGTCGTAAGCCCTTTCCATCGGAAGCGACCAGCCTGCATCTTTTTTGTAGCCTTCGACCCACCAGCCGTCGAGTACCGAGAAATGAAGGGTACCGTTCATGACCCCTTTTTCGCCGCTGGTGCCTGAAGCTTCCAGGGGCCGGGTTGGTGTGTTGAGCCAAACGTCCACTCCCTGAAGCAGCATTTTTGCAAGGTTGATGTCGTAGTTCTGTATGAACATGATTTTTCCCTTGAACTGCGGCATTTTGGAAACTTCGACGATGTACTTGATCAGATCTTGCCCCATTTTGTCGGCTGGGTGTGCCTTGCCGGCAAAAATGAACTGTACCGGACATGCCGGGTTGTTAACGATCCGGTCGAGTCTTTCCAGATCACGGAAGATCAGGTGAGCCCGTTTGTAAGTGGCAAAACGGCGCGCAAAGCCGATCGTCAGCGCCCTGGGATTTATGATGTCGATCAGGTCGGTGATGTAACGCGGATTCTCATTCCGTTGGATCCACATGTCGGAAAACCGCTGCTTGACGTAATTAAACAGCTTAAGCCGCAAATTCTCACGCAGTTTCCAGATTTTTTCGTCAGGTACCTGGTAAATCTTATCCCATTTGTCGTGGTCGAGCTGGTTTTCCACAAAATCGGCACCCATGTATTCCTGATGGATATCCTTCCACTCTTTGGCGGTCCAGGTGGAATAGTGCACCCCATTGGTCACGTAACCGATTTCTATCTCTTCTTCGAGGTACCCCGGATACAAATCTTT
>CAYYJE010000218.1:0-1948 GCA_964472165.1 uncultured Prolixibacteraceae bacterium
AATCAGGATCTCCTCCCTCAAATTCAACCCATACCCCCGATCCGGTCAGGGGCAGCACATACTGCCCCATCTGCGGTCCGGCAAATGGCATACACGGCATGGCCCAACCGGAGGTTCCGAGTCCGAGCACATCGGGAACCTGGACCATCAGCCTTCCGATCATGAGAGGATCGATGTTGTTCAGCACCATCCCCCTGTACTTTCCGTAATATTTTTCTGGCATCGTGAAATTTTAAGCAGGAACAGAAGAAACGGTAGAGCCTATCCCATTCCGGGTCAGGACAAAATCCTGTTTGAACTCCCCTTTTTTGATGTGATGGGTTACGCTTTTCACATAGTACAACCCGTTATACAACATGCCGGCTCCCCTGACTCCCACCAGTTCTCCCGACCGAAGCACGTGGCCATAATTCCGTACTGCCAGGGTTCCTTTTCCCGTGACCGCCTCGGCCGATTTAGATGCTTCGGCGACCCCCAGGGAGAGGGCTTTTGCAGGGCTCATTTTGGCAGTATCCTTCAGCGGGTTAAACTTCACCGGAAAAGGAGGAACAGCACCCAGAGGTGGATTCAGGGGTGAGATATCCGGAATGGGCACGGGTATGGGTGCCCGGGTTTCCTGGTTCTGGATATAGACCACGGGGATTGATTTCGATTCCCCGTCGAAGGAGAAATCGAGCGACTCCACATTGGTATGGGCATCCATATTGGTATTGAGTGAAGGTTGGGGGATTCCCGCTTTCACAAAAGGTCCCCAGTAGGCCACGCTGGTCCCCGGAGCAGGTCCCGGCTTCAGGTAAAAAACATATCCGGCCTCGTTGGCAAGTTGAACGATGTAGGCCAGGTCAGTTCCCTTGTGGACAGGTATGGTGACCACCGGAACCGGAAAATCCTGAAAAACAGAAGGAATCACCAGGGGAATAATCCCGAATCCCGCATATTTGGCAAGAATCATGGCCACCCTGGCTTCTGCAGGCATGGCAGGATAGGGAATCCCTGTAAACTCCACATAATCCATCACGGAGGTAAGGTCCGATCCTGTAAGGGTAAGGGTTGAATTTCCCGTTCCCACACCCGGCGTCACCTGATGGCGGGTGATCATTCCATCCATCAGCACCTGTGTGTGGCCACTGAGGGAGACGGTGATGATGGTCCGGATAAACGGGCCGGTCTGGCCAAGCATCAGCAAAATGGTGTTGAGCGGAGAGTTTTTGCTGAACGAAAAAGTGAGTTCAAAGCCGCTGGCTTCACCTGCTGCACTCGTGATCTTCACCGAGGTGAGGGCATCTGTCACTGCTTTGGGAACCGGCAATGCCACCGCAGCCCCCATCAGCAACTTTAAATTAACACTTCCCTTCAGCATCTTCTTGATTCCACGGCAAGCGAGATCTACGCCCTTCCCCGTCAGTAAGCTCTTCCGGATGGAGGGTAGGGTTCAGGTCGGCAATTTGCCAGAAACGTTCCGGATCTCCCGTGGCAGCGGCAGCCAGGATATCCATCCTGTCGCCTCCCTTCACCTCATATTCCCTTTGCTCTTCAGCCTGAGTCGGAGCGGCAATCAAACGTCTCCCTACATACCGGAGTGACCTTCCGTCAGGGCTTTTCCACTCTGCCAGATCAATTCCGTGGTAACGGCTGTTTGGAGCAAACGGAGAGCTATGAATTCCGATGTGCTGTAAAAGCGATTCAATCGATTTTGTCATATGATATTGCTGATTCCCAATCTGTTCAATCCTACCTGAGGCATGGATGCCGCCAGTTTCTCCTTATGCCTGAGATAATTCATAAAAACAGTGCCCCCCCGGCTGTCAAAACCAAGGTCGTCGACTGTGAGGACTCTCATACCCAGGCTGATTTTCGCCCTGACAGGATTCAGGCTAACGTCAAAAGCCTCTTCAGTGACTGAAAATTCCGTGATCTTAACCGGAAGGATCCGGTTTTTGCTCCAGAT
>CAYYJE010000219.1:0-1894 GCA_964472165.1 uncultured Prolixibacteraceae bacterium
TCTTCCACATTCACTCCGGCTTGTTTTAGTATTGCTCTGAGCGTTCCTTCCGGCAAGTCTCCGGGGTGATTAGGTATTGTTGTATACTGGTTGGTTAGAGGATTGTACCAGATTTCATGGCTACCGGCCGCCTGTCGAAAAAACATAAATCCGAATCTTTTCAGGATTCGGATAATCTCCCGATACTTGAAACCTGAAAGCCGTCCCATTTCACAATCCTACAACGAGGGGATAATCAAAACTATCTGAAAAAGAAATAAATTCAGAAATGTCGTTCTCCTGTGCCTCAATAAGCTTTTTTGCCACATCTCTGGCTATTTCGATGGTTTCAGCAATGGTCCTTCCCTGCGCGACAAGACCTTGGACACTCTCCGAAGTTGCCAGGTAAAATCCCTCAGGTAATTTTTCTATGTGTAAATTTACAATGCGTTCCATCTCCTTTATTTTTACAAATATAAGCAATGAATGGGAATATCTTAGCTTTAGAGATCCAGCTGTTTAAACTTGTTTTCAAGTTCATTCACGACATTCAGCAAAGCCTTTATTTCCCGGTAATTTCCAGCACGATGACCTCGGGACGGCCAGAGGTGCGGATAGGCGGGCCCCAGGTTCCCACGCCAGGGGAAACGTAAAAATGGGTGTTCCCTATCTTTCCGTATCCTGCACTGATCTCAAAGATGGCTTTGGTGATGAAGTTGAAAGGCCAGAGCTGGCCGTGGTGGGTATGCCCCGATACCTGCAGATCGACCGGATTTTGGGCCACTTCCGAAAGGTGATAGGGCTGGTGGTCCATCACAATGACCGGACGGGTGGCATCGCTGCCTGCCAGCAGTTCCTGCAGGCTCTTCCGCTTTTCCCGGAACATCCGTTCCCCCGTAATGTCTTCCCTTCCGGCAATGACCACCCCCGAAGGCAACGTCACCGCACTGTCGCGTAAGACCCGGATGTGGTGATCCTCCAGGTATTGGGTGGCATCCCCGGAATGGCCGTAAAACTCATGATTTCCCAGAATGGCGAAGACCCCCTCCTTTGCCCGGAGGTTCTTCAGCAGATCCCCCAGGTTGTTCCGGATCACCGGTCCGAGGTCCTCATCAAAAATATCCCCGGCCATCAGGATCACATCTGCCTCCTGACGGTTTATCAGTTCCACCAGCCTTTCCAGCCGTCCGTTGGCAATCATAATGCCCAGATGGATGTCCGAAACCAGCAGGGCTTTATAAGTCCCTCCCGGCACCTCCTTGTCCAGCACCACCGGCTGACGCACCACTTTGGGGTTCCGGGCGTTGAAAAAGCCCGCCACCAGGATCAGGGCGGTCACCGCATAGACGGCTGTGGTGATCCACCGGCCCTTTTCACTGGCCCACGGAAAGGAAAGGAATCCCTTCAGTCCGGGTATGTGGCTGACGCCCCGGAGCAGATCGATCAACAGGAACAACAGGGTCAGGTAGACCATGGCCCCCAGCCAGAGGGAGCCGGCCTTGATAAGGAATTCTGCCGGACCTTCGGCACCGGTGCGCTCCAGAATCCTTCCGGCCATATACCCCAGGGCGACCACCCAGAAGAGCACGATGGCCCCCCACCTGAGGGGCGGTTCCACCGGGAAAAGGTTCCGGGTACGGTAAAAAATATAGAGGTTGACCAGCGTTAACACCGTGATCACTACAAGAAAGAATATCATAAAAGAATATTTTGCTTTCACATTCAATAAGTATGCACAAATAAACCACTAATTCAGCGAAAAGTTCTGACGGGATTGGGAAATGTGTGATCCGGTGATTCTGTGATTCAGTGATTCAGTGATTCAGTGATTCAGTGATCCGGAATCATTTCTTTCACCGCTGAGACACAAAGACGCAAAAGAGCACACGGATGACGCGAATGCGACGGATTTACA
>CAYYJE010000220.1:0-1885 GCA_964472165.1 uncultured Prolixibacteraceae bacterium
GTGATTCAGTGATCCGGTGATTCAGTGATCCGGTGATTCAGTGATCCGGTGATTCCGTGATCCGGTGATCCGGTAAAATATTCAACACTAAGGCACGAAGAACACGAAGGTCACAAAGCTCAAATTTAACCCTGGCCTGCCTGAGCGCAGCGCAGGCTCTTGACCTTGACCTCGACCTGCCGGAGCGCAGCGGAGGCTCTTGTCCTATCGTTTCACCCTTGCATTTCCCTTCCAGATGCTCCAGACCATCTCTTCGTCAGCCGGCTGGGCATAGTCGGTGAGGAATGTGGTAGCCAGAGCGCCGGTAGCCCATCCGAACTGCGGCCATTTCTCAGGATCCCAGCCTTTGAGGATGCCGTACAGGAGTCCCCCGACAAATCCGTCCCCACCGCCAATACGGTCGAGAACATTGATTTTCCTGGGTTCGATTACCTGCCAGCTCTCTCCTTCGAGCATGATGGCACCCCAGAGGTGTTCGTTGGCACTGATGACCTGACGCAGTGTGGTGGCAAATACCGAAGCATGGGGAAAAGCAGTTTTCACGCGACCGATCATACCCTTAAACCCATCAATTTCAGAGGTGATCCCCTTGCCTCCGGCTTCTGGACCTTCGATACCCAGACAGAGCTGGAAATCCTCTTCATTGCCGATGAGGATATCCGAAACGGTAGCAATCTCCGCAAAGATCGCGCGGAGCTCCTCTTCCCTTCCTTTCCAGAAGGAAGCCCGGTAATTGAGGTCAAAGGAAATCAGGGTGCCGTATTTTTTGGCAAAACGGGCCAATTCAAGGCAAAACTGACTCGTGTCGGGCGACAGGGCACCGATCAGCCCGGAGAGGTGGACGATCTGAACTCCCTCTTTCCCGAAAATTCTTTCCAGGTCGAAATCCTTGACATTCAGGGTACGGCCCACTTCACCGGCACGGTCGTTCTGAACCCTGGGACCTCTGGAACCAAAACCGCTGTCGGCAATATTGAACTGGTGGCGGTAACCCCAGGGATTTCCCTGCGCCAATTCCGGACCTTCATAATCCATGTTGCGGCTTCGCAGGTTGCTCTTGATGAAGGCCGCAATCGGGCTGTCCTTCACAAAGGTCGTCAGCACCTTCACCGGCAAACCGAGGAAGGAGGAGATGCTGGCCACGTTGGTTTCGGCACTTGTGGCTTGCATTTCAAAGAGAGTACTGCTGTGAACCGGTTGACCGTTCACCGGTGTAATTCTCACTCCCATGCTGGTCGGAACCAGCAGGGCATATTTAAACTCTTTTTTTAATTGAATGTTCATATCACTCTGTTGTTAAATTCTATAACGATAAATATTCTGAATGCTACACACCCCCGTAGGCACTGTATCCCCCGTCAACAGGAATGACTATTCCGGTGATAAAGGCGGAGATGTCAGAAAGCAGGAAAAGGGTGGCGCCCTGAAGATCTTCCGGTTCTCCGAATTTTCCCATCGGAGTACTGTTGACGATCTTCTGTCCACGGGCTGAATATCCGCCAGTCTTTTCGTCCAGCACCAGGAACCGGTTCTGGTTGGTGATGAAAAATCCTGGGGCAATCGCATTAACCCTGATACCCACTTTGGCAAGATGAACAGACAACCATTCCGTAAAGTTGTTTACAGAAGCCTTGGCTGCTGAATAGGCCGGAATTTTGGTGAGCGGTTTGTAAGAATTCATCGAAGAAATATTAAGGATCACCCCTTTTCTGTTTTTCAGCATATCGGTGGTGAAAACCATGGTGGGCAACAATGTCCCCTTAAAATTGAGGGCATATACCTTGTCAAACCCGTCCATCTGAAGCCCGTAAAACGTATCTTCCGGGTGGTCGATGTCCTTCTCTTCCATCTGTTCCACCTTGGTGGTGGCCTGCGGACTGTTCCC
>CAYYJE010000221.1:0-1845 GCA_964472165.1 uncultured Prolixibacteraceae bacterium
AAGTTACAAAATAAACAGGTTCGTCATGGGCTATTTGCATCAAATCTGCAAGATAGCCCTAAAATCCGGCCACCGGGATGATTCCATGGACAACCCTTCTATGTGGTCTGCAAAAAGAGAGAGGCTGCGGTAAATTGAATCGCCGCAGCCTCTCTTCCGGATCAGGAATCCCGCCGGATTTTTTTCAGTTGACACCCTTGACCGGGATACCGAAAAATGTAAGCACAGTTTCTGCATTGTTTTCATTCACACGCAGGTGCAATTCCCCGTTCTTGTATATGAAATAAAGTGTTGAAATGTCGTCTTTATCCATTAAGCAAGACCCGAGGGTACTGTTCTCGGAATGGTACTTGTAAAGTCTCAACCCATTCCGGTGTGCAACCAATTCAAGCAACGCCGTGGCTTTGACCTTCCCGTTGCTGCAAACAAGGGGCAACCGGTCACAAACCTTGCCATCAATCATGTAGGAATCAACCTTTTTTAACGGGGCCTTCAGGGTCAGTCCTTCATCCGTGGTGATCCTCACCTTCGACATCCCGATTTTCATCTCTTCACTGAAATAGGTTTTCCCGTCCACGATCACGTAATTCATGTCGTCTGCGCCCATTGCCACAAATGATGACACTACAAGTGCGAAAAGAATAACAAAATTTTTCATAGCTTAATCCTCCTGGTTTTTTGAAATTGTTAATTGTTTTTTTGATTGTGTAAAGGTAAAGTCACCCGAAAGCGAAATCCATTCCATTTCGGTGAAGCAGTTCAAAAAACCGGCAAATTAATCCCTGTCCTGAAGCTTGATTTTAACCGGAAAAAATCAGTTTTTTACCGGTATTAAAGCGGAAGAATTGAAAAATCAGGAAGGGTTGACCATCCTTTTTCAGAGAAAAAAGAGGGAAGTGATCCACACACAGGCAAAGATGGTCACTCCCATTACCAGGGTGGAGGTTGAATATACCTTCAGGGCTGCGCTGGGCTCGATTCCCGAGAAATTGGTGACGACCCAGAAATAGGAGTCGTTGGCGTGGGAAACGATCATGGATCCGGCACCCATCGACAAAAGGGTAAACAGCCGGCCCCATTCTGAATCCAGGCCCAGCATGGCCATCATGGGGGCGACAAAAGAGGCGGTTGTGATGATAGAGACAGTGGAGGATCCCTGGGCTGTTTTCATCATGGCCGCAATCAGAAAAGGGACCACTATTCCGAGATGGGTTCCGGCCAGGAATTGCCCTGCCGCTTCACCGATTCCTGTCGATTTGATCACCATTCCGAACATACCACCTGCAGCGGTAACAATCAGGATAGGACCGGCCTTGTCTATTGCTTCCGAAAAAATGGAATTGATGGCATTGATTTTTTTATCCTTCATCAGCCACAAAGCCAGCACAGCCCCGATTGCCAGGGCGAAAATTGGTTCACCCGGGAAATAAAGAATGCGGGAGATCAAACGATGTCCCTCATGGTCGAAGAGGTTAACCAGCGCTTTAAGGGTAATGAGTATCAAAGGCACCGCAACCGGCAGGAAAGCTGAAAACGGAGAAGGGAGCGGCTCAATTTTCTGTTCCCTGCTACTTTCCGCCTCAACTGCAGGCAGGTAATTTCCCGACCTGCTCATCCGTTTGCTCCAGAAATAGGCGGCCAGGACACCCGGCACCGCAAAAATAACCCCTGCGATAATCAGGTTTCCCAGGTTTACATCGATGATCCCCGCTGCCGCCAGGGCTCCCGGATGAGTAGGGATCAGGCAGTGAACCGAATAAAGCGAAGTAGCCAGGATGGTTGCCATGAAGGGCAATGCAATTTTCGACCGGGCGCTGAAAGAGGTGGCCAATCCGCTGAGGATGA
>CAYYJE010000222.1:0-1806 GCA_964472165.1 uncultured Prolixibacteraceae bacterium
GCCTGCACATGGTGACAGGCATGCCCCCCTTCGACAGGAAGTTGGAGGAGTACCCGCCTCCCCTGAAATAGCCTTTGCTTGCAGGATACCAGGTTGTAGCCTCCAAACACTTTTCGACCTCCTTTTCCGTGATCTTCCAGAATGGTTTCATGGCAGGATTTCCCTGCTCATCCTCCTGCATGCCAGTAGCGTCCAGACAGGTGGCGCCAGAATTGATCAAATGGATGATCCCGTTGGCAGCATCACCTTCCAGTTTATAACCCGACACCCTCTTTACAGCTTCCGGGCTCCAGAAGGTACGTACATCAGAAAATATGGAGGCAGCGTTGGTTAACAAATGGCCAAAAAGCATCGACACCCCGTTGAGTGAATCGTTTTCGGTGGCCAGCACATAGGCTTCCCTGATCCCGTTCCAGTCAAAGGAAGAACAGAGCAAGGCCTCGCTGAAATCACCGTTGGGTAAAAAATCGGTCCATTGCCGCTGACCCTGGAATCCAGCCGCAATAGCGTTGTGGCCCAAAGCTTCCTCCAGGAATCCCATCCTTTTTAGAACCGGATTACCAGCCATCAGATCCCTGATAATAAGGGTCATCCTGACCACAAATTCCCAGTCTTTCTCCTTTTGCGCCCTGTCGCTCATGATCTCCGGGGTGTTGTAATCGGCCCCCTCGTTCACCTTGCAATACTTTTCAGTCCAGGCCATCGCCCTGGCAAACTCTTCAGGATCATAAATCCCCTTTTCAATGCGGCGCAGGATTTCAACCTCATCAATTCCTTCCACCCTGATTCCCAGGTAATCCTGAAAGAAATCATGATCCACGACAGATCCGGCAATACCCATGCACTGACCACCGATTCCCAGGTATGATTTTCCACGCATGATGGCGGTTGCCACACCAGCTTTCACAAAACGGAGGATTTTCTTCTCCACATCGGAAGGTATCGATGTATCGGTATTGTCCTGCACATCACGACCGTAGATGCCAAAAGCAGGCAGCCCCTTCTGGTTGTGCCCGGCCAGGGCAGCAGCCAGATAGACGGCTCCCGGACGTTCCGTACCATTGAATCCCCATATGGCTTTCGGATACCAGGGATTCATATCAATGGTTTCAGTTCCGTAACACCAGCAGGGCGTCACAGTCAGGGTCACCCCCACCCCTTCCCGCTCAAATTTCTCTGCGCAGGCAGCAGCCTCAGGTACCCGGCCAATGGTCGTGTCCGCAATCACACACTCCACCGGTGACCCATCGGGGTAACACAACCTGGAAGTAATCAGCGCAGCCGCATTTTTCGCCATGTTCATCGTCTGTTCCTCCAGACTCTCCCTGACACCCCCCTGACGGGCATCAATTACCGGACGGATACCCACCTTCGGGTATTTACCGATAACCTTGTTAATCATAGTTTTATAAATTTAGTGAATGTAAAAGAAACTAAACCGTATTGTACTGTACTGTGCTGCAAGCTACACAGAAAAAACAAAATAAAAGATGCCGGACCACATTTTTAACTATTTTTAAAGCCCTATTATCCATTTTATGAAATTACTGAAACTGAAGTTGCACTGGCAGATTCTGATTGCCCTGGTGGTGGCTGTGATATTGGGCTATTATTTGCCTTCCTCTGCCAGATACCTTTCCTGGATGGGTGATCTCTTCCTGCGCGGATTAAAAATGGTGATTATCCCGCTTATCCTGAGTTCCATCATCAGTGGAGTCACAAGTATTGGCAGTGGCAAAAGCCTGGGAAGGATCGGATTAAAGACCATTACCTACTACATTTCCACAAGTTTACTGGCCATACTGA
>CAYYJE010000223.1:0-1741 GCA_964472165.1 uncultured Prolixibacteraceae bacterium
ACTCCCTATAAGTACGGGCTGGTGCTGGTTCCCGGCGACAGTGGGAAAATGACGGACTGTCCATCGGTTTTCCGGTTCAGGAATTCATGGTACATGACCTATCTTGTATTTGACGGCAAGGGATATGAAACGTGGCTGGCGCAAAGCAACAACCTGCTGGATTGGAAAACCCTGGGCCGGATAATGCCGTTCACGGAGAACAGCTGGGATGCAAGCCAGAAAGCCGGATATATCGCCCTGCAGGATTATACCTGGGGGGGGACGTATAAACTCCGGAGATATAAGGGGAACTACTGGATGTCATACCTTGGAGGAGCTTCCACCGGTTATGAGGCCGGAGTACTGGGGATCGGCATGGCCTTTACGAAAAAGCCGGCTTTGCCGGTGGAATGGGAACGACTTGAAAATCCGGTAATATCGGCAAGCGACGACGATGTCCGCTGGTATGACCACCTTACCATCTTCAAAAGTTCGGTAATCCACGACCGGGAGAAAACTACAGGATACCCGTTTGTCATGTTTTACAATGCCAAAGGAGGCGACGAAAAGGGCGGGAAAGCAATAGCCGAGCGGATTGCCATGGCCGTTTCAGGTGATATGGTTCATTGGGAAAGGTACGGGTCAGCACCGGTTATCGACCACGGGACCGGGATATCGGGCGATGCCTTTCTCACCAGGATTGACGACGTTTGGGTGATGTTTTACTTCGGGGCGTTCTGGAGACCAGGCGCCTTCGACCGTTTCGCCTGTTCCAGGGATCTGGTGAACTGGACGCCATGGACCGGTGAAGATTTGATCTCCCCTTCCGAAGATTACGACAGCAGGTATGCGCACAAACCATTTGTGATTAAAAATGACGGCGTTATTTATCACTATTACTGTGCGGTCGATGAACACGGTAACCGGGGAATTGCGGTGGCCACTTCCAAAAATCTGGGTAAGAGTAAACTCAGGTTTCCGGTTAAGTAACCAGAGGCCGGCAGCAGCAAATCTGCCGGAGCTCTTCGACGGGAAATCCGGGTTTTATCCAATGATTGTCAATAAAAAAAGGATATTCATGAAAAAGAGAATGGGATTGCTGCTGATTCTCCTGGTTGTTTTCTCAGGTTGTTCGCATGTGAAAGTCCGGAAAACGGAGCGGGGAGTGGCAATTGCATGCCCGGGAGGGGAACACGGTAAGAAGATGCTCCTGGAGGTGATTTCCCCTGCAATTGTAAAAGTGGTCGTTTCAACTACCGATTCAGGATTGAATCAGCCGGGTCTGGTCGTGGATGAAAAACGGGTGAGCGACGTGGTGTTTTCAGTGACGCAAAAGCCGGGCAGGGTGGAGCTGGTCACCGACAGCCTTCTGGTTTCGGTTGCGCTCCCAGAAGGGGAAATCAGCTTTTACGACCGCAAAGACCAGCTTTTGCTTTCAACTGTGGGGAACGACCTCATCCCGTTTGAGGATGAATATGCCGGAAAACAAAACCACATAATCCAGCATTTCGAATGGCAGCCTGATGAAGCGCTGTTCGGACTGGGACAGTTCCGGCACGGCAAGCTCAACCTGAGAGGGCTCAGGGTAGAACTGATCCAGGACAATGTGGAAGTTTCCGTTCCATATTTGCTTTCATCGCGGGGTTACGGGGTGTTATGGGACAATTACTCCAGAACTGTATTCAACGATTCGCCCGACAGTTCTTATCTCTGGTCTGATATCGGCGACAGAATCCGGTACTATTTTATCAAAGGGAAGAAT
>CAYYJE010000224.1:0-1686 GCA_964472165.1 uncultured Prolixibacteraceae bacterium
TTTCCTCACGGCCATGGTCCATGCAGCCCTGGGATTCATTCTCTTTTTGTTTCTGTTGATCCACATTTATGCATCCACAATAGGTTATGATCCACTCTCCAACTTTAGGAGCATGATCCATGGCTGGCATGAAATCCACGAACCGGAAGAATCGCAGGGACCGGAAGAGGAAGAGCAAGAAGAGGATTAGACTCCTTTGCCTGAATGCATCTGAACAAATGACTGCCAGAAGTATTTGATCCGAAAACCCGGTGTAAAGAATTGATTTTTTCACACCGGGTTTCGAATTCACATAAACATTCCTATATTGGCACATCAGAAAGATTACTCATTAGCTTAAAGCTTAGTATGAAGAAACTTGCCTCCACTTTTTTCTCGATGACCTCAACCGGGGTGTTGCTGGTTGTATTCGCATTTTCAATTGCCTATGCCACCTTTATTGAAAACGATTATGGTACGGCAACAGCCCGTATTCTTGTATACAATGCAATCTGGTTTGAAATTTTGTTGCTCTTGTTGGCCATTAACCTGGCAGGGAGTGTTTTTTACTACAAATTGATCAAGAGGCATAAATGGGCGATATTGTTGTTTCACAGTGCTTTCCTTGTCATTCTGGCGGGTGCTGCCGTTACCCGTCTGAACGGATTTGAAGGTTCCCTGCACATCCGGGAGGGTTCTGAAAATAACCGGATGATGACAGAAGCCACATACATCACGATCACCGCAGAGGATGGCGGTGAGTCGAAATCAATCACGAAGGAAGTCCGGTTTTCGCCGTATACCCGGAATCCCTTCAAGGAAGGTTTTAAGCTGGGAAGTCGTGATTTTACCGTGGAAAACCTGAAATTTGTGCCCTCTGCCACAGAAACTGTAGTGGAAGATCCGGAAAGCGGGCAGGTGTTGGCCATGTTGGCTGTGGACCGCACATCGCCAAGAACCGATTTTATTTTACGCCCCGGTGAATCGAAAGAAATCGGGGCTGTACGGTTCAGTTTTTTATCGTCTTCTGATTCAACGGCTTTCACAATCCGGGAGGAAGGAGGGCGGCTCTTTTTTCTGTACAGCGATACTGTCTTTGCAACCGGGATGGAACAAGGCGAAATGGCAAGGCTGGAACCGGGCGTACTTCACCCATTTTCGGAAAAGCTGATTTACCAGGCGGGAGAGACAGGTTTTGTGCTGAAAAAATACCTCCCTAAAGGTAAGCCGGAGTTGATTTATGTTCCCTCTCATGCCGGAACAGTGTCCGACGATGCACTTCATATAAGGGTCACTTCAGGTGACGATTCAGGCGAAATTTTCGCGTTCGGGAGTAAAGGCAAAGCCGGATTGCCGGGGCGAGTCACACTCGGTGGAGTAAATGTAGCGGTTTCCTATGGGTCGGAAGTGCATGAATTGCCGTTTTCCCTTCGGCTGAATGATTTTCAGATTGAAAGATATCCGGGATCCAACAGTCCTTCCTCTTTTGCCAGCGAAGTAACTCTGGTGGATCGCGGCAGCGGGGTCGAAAAACCATTCCGCATTTTCATGAATAATATTCTGAAGTACAAAGGGTATCGCTTTTTTCAATCCTCTTTTGATGAGGATGAACAAGGCACTGTTTTGTCAGTGAACTACGACTGGGCTGGTACAGCTTTGACGTATGCAGGCTATTTTTTGATGACCCTTGGGATGATTCTGACCTTG
>CAYYJE010000225.1:0-1666 GCA_964472165.1 uncultured Prolixibacteraceae bacterium
TGGTCGACAGCGTGAACAGTTTCTGGATGAAAGAGTACAAGGTCGACGGTTTCCGGTTTGACTTTACGAAAGGATTTTCGAATAAGAGCTATGCGGTTGACAGCTGGGGAAACGATTATGACCAGGCCCGGATTGAAAACCTGAAGAGGATGGCCGATGAAATCTGGAAGCGCAAACCCGGGGCCCTGGTGATTTTCGAACATCTCTCCGCCAACACCGAAGAGATGGAACTGGCCAACCATGGGATCCTGCTCTGGGGAAAAATGAGCGAAAAATATTACGAGGGGGCCATGGGTTACAACGAAAGCGGAAAGTCGGACCTTTCGCAGGGAATTTACTCGACCCGCGGATGGCAGAAACCCCACCTGGTCACCTACATCGAAAGTCATGATGAAGAAAGGCTGATGGTCAGATGCATGCAGTTCGGGAAACAAGAGGGCAGCTACGACACAAAAGCATTGGGTACAGCCCTTGACCGGGCCGGTTTGAGCGCCCTGTTCCTGGTACCTTTGCCCGGACCGAAAATGATCTGGCAATTCGGCGAACTGGGTTATGATTTTTCCATCAATACCTGCACCAACACCAGTCTGGTGATGGACTCCTGCCGCCTGACCCCTAAACCTGTCAGGTGGAATTATACTGAAAATGACGACCGCAAAGATTTGTACAAAACATATGGACGGCTCAATTATCTGAAGACCACCTACGATGAGTTTTCATCAGCATCCACCTACACGGGAAGCCTTGGCGGCGAGGTGAAATGGTACCGGTTGTCAAATGGAAGTAACCACGTGGTGGCGGTGGGTAATTTCGCCACCTCGTCTAAAACGGTCAATCCGGGATTTCCGGTTACCGGCGGCTGGTACGACTATTTTTCAGGGAACAGCTACACGGTGAACTTGTCGTCGCAGGAGGTGGCGCTGGCTCCCGGTGAATTCAGGCTCTTTTCCACCCGCCGGTTTGCAGATCCGTTCGACCCCAATCCTTCTCCGGTCGTACAGAAGCTGAACAACCTGGTTGTATTTCCCAATCCTGCCCGCGACCGGATCGTTCTCCGCTCGGGAGAATCCCTGGGGATGGTCTCTGTGATGGATATTTCGGGTCAGCTGGTTTTTCTGGGGGATTTCCCTAAAGTGAATGAAGCAGAAATCAGCCTGGGAAAACTTACTCCCGGAATCTATTTCGTTCGCGCAGGAAATGCCCGGAACCTGTCAACCGTTAAAATTGTGGTGAATTAGGACAGTCTCCAAAGCCAATACTCAGGAGTACAGGATCAGGGGCACCTGTAATTTGTTCTATTTCAGTGCAGTGATGAAATTTTCCCGGCAATGGATTCCACCTTCCGGAACACCCTGAAAAAGTTGCCTCCCCAGATCTTGCGGATCTCCGGTTCGGAATACCCCCTTTTCATCAGTTCCCCGGTGATTTGAGGAAACTGGCTGACATCGGAACAGCCTGCGATTCCGCCGCCTCCGTCAAAATCACTTCCGATTCCCACATGGTCGATCCCTGCAAGTTGAACCACATGGTCGATATGGTCGACATAGTCCTGCACGGAAGGAAGTTTTTTTGGATTTTGTGCACGCATTTCAAGCCATTTTTTCCGGAACTCTTTTTTCCCTTCTTCCGACAGGGTATCCCTGATGGCGTTGTATTGTTCCCGCAT
>CAYYJE010000226.1:0-1652 GCA_964472165.1 uncultured Prolixibacteraceae bacterium
CGATTGTTCTAAAATTGACGGGGATAATCCCGTCGACCAGCTCACCCTTGATGATGTACCTGTCGATAATCTCCCGTGCTTTCGCTTTGTCGACATGCCCAAAAACAACCGGTTCCTTACCGGGGAGAGTAACCTCCACAGTGGGTTCGGCATAGCAAAAGCCCATGCAGCCTGTTTGAGTGACCACCGCATCAATAGCCTGGTGACTGGTTTCCTCGATGAGGAAATTCATTGTTTCCTTGGCACCGGAGGCAATTCCACAGGTAGCCATGCCTACCTTGATCTGGACAAGGGTATCAGCAGCATCGCTGTTTTCCCGTAGTTTCAGGTTGGACTGAACCTGTTCTTTCATCTTCCTCAGATCAGCCAATGAAGTTAGCTTGCTCATAGTTTATAGATTAATTGTTTTTTATTTGGTTGCATGTATCGCTTCCAGATTGTTTCTGATCAGCTCCCTGACTCCTTCCATGATCTCCGGATTCTTCAGCGGCACATCTCCCAGGGTTTCTATCAATTCAGAGGTCGAAATTGAAAAAGATCCTTCGGCAGTGGTGTGCCGGTATGAGAAGACTGCTCCCGGATGTCCGAGGGCCAGCAAAAGGAATACCCCGGCAATGTCACCCAGGGCAGGTCTGTCGATGTGGGTTAAACCAAACCGTGCAGTGACATTTGTCCCCTTCCCCGGCTCCGAACTGATTTCCAGGGAACCTCCGGTCTGAACCGCATTATGTTTCAACAGGGGCAGGCCGAGTCCCACCTTCCTGGTGGTCCGCGATGTAAAGAACGGTTCCAGTGCCCTGATGGCTGTTTCCTGCGTCATTCCACAGCCATCGTCCCGGATTTCAAGGTGGTAAAGATCATCATTCCGATTTTCCATTACTATGATTTCAATCAAGTTAGCGGAAGCTTTTACAGAATTTTGTACAATATCGAGAATATGGTCTGATATGGTCTTCATATTTCTTTACCCCTTCTGATTTCCGCCCTTCTTCCCCCTTCTCCGGCAAGCGCCATCACAATCTCCTCAAAGCTGCAGGTTTCCAATGTAAACAGAGAGTACCCCCGTCCGATATCTGCCGGGAAATGGGCATCAGAGTCCTGAATCAAAGTTAATTTTTCATCCAGGCCAAACCGCTTTCGAACCTCAGATTCTGTTGCAAAACATGTCGCCTCCAACGCTTCAAACCGCAATCCCCGGGGCAGGAAACCCAGCTGGCTGAAAACCGAATTAACCGGACGGTCGATATGGGCAGGAATGAAAATCCCCCCTAACCGGTGTACCTCCTGCTCCACCGCATCAATTCCCTTTGACAGGCCGGTGACGAGAAGCTTTTCTTCGATTTCCAGAACCATCTCTTCCTCATCGACTACCACCTGGTATCCGAAAGCACCATCCACATTGGGAATCACCGGAAGGTGCGCATCGAGGTATTCCTGAAATGCTTGCCGGGTGAACCGGTCACGAAAAAAAGCCAGACAATGGACCTCTTCCCTGGTGGTGATCTCCACCCCTCCCAACACAAACACCCCAAGCTGAGCGGCTAACTTTTCAACCACCTCCACCTGCTTCAGTGAATTGTGGTCGGCAATCCCGATGATCGCCAGGTTTTCAGCCACAGCACGCTCCACAATCATCCGCGGACTCATATCCA
>CAYYJE010000227.1:0-1640 GCA_964472165.1 uncultured Prolixibacteraceae bacterium
CCTTCAATGAAATGGTACTCCTTGGAGTTCTCGCCATCCGCCTGCAAAGCCTGAACAAATCCCTGAAATGGGATGCCGGAAATATGCGTTTTACCAATATTTCACCATCTGACGAGTTAAAAATAGTGACCTCCGATGAGTTCAAAGTGATTGACGGTCATCCTCACTTCAACACCCAGTATAAGAAATTCAATGCCCTGGAAACTGCTTCGGAATACATCAACCACACTTACAGACAGGGGTGGGAACTTCCGCCAATGCCCTGAGGTGAACACAATAATTCATGGCAGCAAAATCTATGAACTCAAGGGAAGAATTTCTTAAAACGGTGAATCACATTCAGCCCGGCCGCATGGTAGTTGATTTCGGATCCACTTCCGTGACGGGCATTCATGTGAAGGCAGTTGAAAATCTCCGGAATCACTACGGATTGAAAAAGAGACCGGTTTTCGTGACCGAACCTTCCCAGATGCTGGGAGAGGTAGATCCTGAACTTGCGGAAGCAATGGGTGTCGACATCGTGGGCGCCTCTGGCAGAAAAAATGCCTTTGGGATAGACAACACCGGGCCGGTGAAAGAATATCTCACTCCGTGGGGACAAAATGTGCTGGTATCTGAAGGGTTTCACACCACCACAGACACCAACGGGGATGTGCTGGTCTATCCCGAAGGGGATTTAACGGCCAGTCCATCAGGGCGGATGCCCCGGAGTGGCTTCTTTTTTGATGCCATTATCCGGCAGCAACCTTTTGAGGAAGATAAACTGGATCCCCGTGACAATCTTGAAGAGTATGGGTTGATATCCGACTCTGACCTGGAATACTGGAAGGAGGTAACCCGCAAAGCGCGGGCCACCGGAAAGGCCGTGATTGCCGGATTCGGCGGAACCGGCCTTGGCGACATTGCCCATATTCCGGGAAGAAAACTGAAGCATCCGAAAGGGATCCGGGATATCACGGAATGGTACATGAGCCTGCTCATCCGCCCCGGTTACGTAAGGGCTGTTTTCGACCAGCAGACTGAAATCGCCCTGGAAAATCTCTCCCGCATCTCGGCGGCAGTCGGAGATCAGGTGGATGCCGTTTACCTCTGCGGAACCGATTTTGGCACCCAGGATTCCACCTTCTGCTCTCCCGGCCAGTTTGACGAACTGTGGCTTCCCAATTACCGCAAAATCAACGATTGGATACACAGCCATACTTCCTGGAAAACCTTCAAACACTCCTGTGGCGCCATCGAATCCTTCATGTCACGGTTCATTGAGGCCGGCTTCGACATCATAAATCCTGTCCAGCTCAGCGCCAAAGGAATGGACCCCGTACAACTCAAAAAGAACTACGGCAAAGAACTTGTTTTTTGGGGCGGCGGTGTCGACACACAATATACGCTGTCATACGGTTCCCCTTCCGGGGTCCGGGAAGAAGTGCTCCGGCTGTGCGAAATCTTCCATAAGGACGGGGGATTTGTGTTTGCCACCGTTCACAACATCCAGGCCAACGTACCAGTTGAAAACATTGTCTCCATGGTGGAAGCGATCAGGGAATTCAATAGTTAATCAGTTTATAATTCACAAAAGAGATGTCATACCTTGCCATTGGAATTGACCTGGGCTGCACGAGGATCAAGGCAGTCGTGATTGA
>CAYYJE010000228.1:0-1562 GCA_964472165.1 uncultured Prolixibacteraceae bacterium
CCAGCGCGATGATGTCGGCTTCCTGGAACCGGTTTTCAAACTTGTCGTTCCAGACACCGGAGGCGAGCAACACCATTCCGGTAAGCATACAGATAATAATGGTGTCGATAAAGGGTTCGAGTAAGGCGACCAATCCTTCTGACACCGGTTCGTGAGCCTTTGCCGCTGCATGGGCAATAGGCGCCGATCCCTGGCCCGCCTCATTGGAAAACAATCCCCGGTTTACACCCCTGTTAAAGGCAAATGCCATCCCTGCCCCCAGAAATCCTCCCGTTGCGGCAGTTCCTGAAAAGAGGTCATGAAAAATGGCATATAAAGAAGGAATGATATTTTCATAATTGTAAACAATCACAGCCATGGCACCAAAAAAATAGAAAATGGCCATGAAAGGCACCAGGGTAGAGGTAACTTTTGCAATTCGCTTGATCCCTCCCAGAATCACCGCCGCCAGGACCAGCGCCAGCACACCACCTGTGATGTAATGCCGGATGCCAAATGTGGCGAATACCGCATTGGAAATACTGTTTATCTGGGGAAGGTTTCCTGTTCCGAATGAAGAAAGAATGGCCGCCCCTGCAAAAATTGCAGCGAGCCAACGCATGTGCAACCGGTTCTTCATATAATACATGGGGCCGCCCGCCACGCTTCCGTCTTCCGTAATTTCACGGTATTTATGAGAAAGGGTCACTTCCACAAATTTGGTGGTCATCCCTACTGCTGCGGTAACCATCATCCAGAAAAGTGCGGCAGGCCCCCCCAGGTGAATGGCCAGGGCCACTCCGGCAATATTCCCGGTGCCCACCGTTCCCGACAAAGCAGTAGCCAACGCCTGAAAATGAGTGGTATCCCCCACATCGCCCTTCCGGTCAAATTTACCCCTGATGATTTTCACCGAATATTTGAGATACCGGAATTGGGGGAATCTGAGGTATATGGTAAAAAACAGGCCGGTTCCCAACAGCAGGAATACAAACCACTGCGATCCGCCTATATACCCATCAAGTTTGCTTAGCAAATTGTTTAGTTCGTGCATTGTCCTTCCAGTCAAATTATCCGATAAAAATAGCATTCTCTTTTAACTTCTGAAGGATGACCGGAAATAAAAACAAAAGCCCGGCCTTGCCGGGCTTCTATTCTAAAAAATGGGGAAAGCAGTATGGACGCTTTTTTGAAGATGATTGATGATTTACAAACCCCTAAACACAAAACCAATCATATAAAATACAGAAGATGCTTTCCCCAGTATGTATACCTTTTATTGTTTCATACCTGTACCACACATTAAACGAAATTCGTGCCAATAAAACAAACCATTCATTTTCAGATTCCTAAAAAAATACCCTCCTGGAAATGCCTCCCATTTTGGGAATATCAGGTTCAAATTGGTAATATGATGGCGTGAACATAGCCTGAAATCAGGGCAAAACTCTATATTTGCACACAAAAAGGAGTGAGCAGAAACCAGAATAAACCTTTTTACGAAAAGATCACCATCAGCGACATCGGGGCCGAAGGCAAATCGCTGGCTAAAGTGGGTGACAAGGTAGTTTTCACCACCCATG